>CALFWP010000032.1 GCA_937927905.1 uncultured Neomegalonema sp. | reverse complement strand
ATGGAAGTTCACAAAGCCAACTGCAATCAACTGAATACCTGATAAAAGAAGCGTGTGGGTGTTTGACGGAAATGGAGAAATATATTTCAAGCGATGGTAACGTTCTGTTCGAGAAAGCGTGATGTCGATCGGTGCCGCTATGGGTCTGTTCGCCGGAATGTATTACTGGCTGGGCAAGATGTCCGGACGTCAGTACTCCGAATTCTGGGGCCGTGTACACTTCTGGTCCATGTTCATTGGCGTGAACATTACATTCTTCCCGCAGCACTTCCTAGGGTTCCAGGGTATGCCGCGCCGGTATATGGATTATTCCGAAGCCTTCGCGGGATGGAACTTTATCTCCTCAATCGGTGCGTTTATCTCCGGTGCCTCGTTCCTGCTGTTTATAGCAATTGTGTTCTACACGATCCTGCGCGGTAAGCCTGTTGAAGCGAACTATTGGGGCCATGGTGCGGATACACTGGAATGGACATTGCCGTCCCCTCCACCTGCGCATACGTTTGAGACGCTTCCTGTCATTGAGGAAGATTCAATCAAATATCATGATTACACACTGGCCGGTGGTCAGGTTGACGTGAATCCGAGCGACGGCAAATGAGTCAAAGCGCGTTATCCGGACCGGAGTGGCAGGTTGAGCTATGGCCCAACCGGTCACTTTCAAAAAACGGGTTGCGCGCTTTTTTACTTATGTTGGCAGGGTGCTTTGGTCTGTTCTTTCTGATCACAGCATTAGCGCCCGGATCAAATAACAGCGGAACCGGATTACAAACGGTTCTTCTGGTGATAATTCCTTTTATTCTCTTTGTTTTCGGGTTTGTGGTGATTGCCTTTGCGGTGAATAACCGTGATGGCCGGTACGTCGAACGTTTGTGTTTTGATGGCGACAGGTTAGTGGTTGAGGCCAGGCACCCGAAAAAACCGGCACGGCGCTGGGAATTTCAGCCCTATTGGACCCGTGTTATGGTTCGTACGACCCGCGATGTCGAAAATCAGCTGATCGTAAAACAACGCGATAGAGCTATTGCAATCGGCGGGTTTCTCACCCCGGAAGAGCGTGCGGAACTTGCTGAAGAAATACGCTCGGCTTTGTGCAGATTTAACGGCTGCAATGTATAACGCCGGTTGTTCCGTGAGGAGTGACACGTTACATGCTCCATTATGGAAAATTCGAATTCTCTGAGAACTGACCAAGCCCTGAATCCCACCGGTGCAGGTGTTCTCGACAAGGTTGTGCGTGATGTGTCCGCTGCACTTGAACAGCGCAATCATGATGCTCTTATTTCAGCGATTGAGGGTTTGCATCCGGCGGATACGGCGGATTTGCTGGAACAGCTTCCCGCTGATGACAGAAAACAATTTGTTGAGCTGTCCGGCGATGGTCTTTCGGCAGATGTTCTGACCGAGCTGGAAGAGGGCGTGCGCGATGATGTTGTTGATGCCCTTGATGACAGTTTTCTTGCAGAAGTTGTTTGCGATCTTGATACGGATGACGCTGTTTATCTGCTCGAGGACCTTCAGGAAGAGCGTAAAAAGGAAGTTCTTGATGCGATTCCGATAGGGGATCGTGTTGCCATTGAACGCTCGCTGGAATGTCCGGATTGTTCTGCGGGTCGCATGATGCAGCGCGATTTTGTCGCTACCCCCGCCTTTTGGACGGTGGGAGAGGCAATTGATATGATGCGCTCGCGCGATGATCTTCCTGATGATTTTTATGAGATTATCGTTGTTGATGCGAACTATCATCCGGTGGGCACCATCGGTTTGGCGCGCATAATGGGGGCAAAGCGGCCTGTCACGCTGGACAGTTTAATGCACCGGGATTTCCGGAGTTTTTCGTCCGGTCAAACCCAGGAGGATGTTGCCTATACCTTTAAGCAATATCACTTGGTGTCAGCACCGGTTATTGATGAGCATGGACGTTTGGTGGGTGTTATCACGATTGATGATGCGCTGGAGGCTCTGGACGAGGAGGCCGGGGAGGATCTTTTGCGCCTTGGCGGTGTTGGTGATGAGGACCTGTCCGATACGGTTGCGGAAACCGCGAAACAGCGTCTGCCCTGGCTGGCGGTCAATCTGTTTACAGCGATCCTTGCTTCGATTATTATTGCACAATTCGATTGGGTCATTGAACAGATTGTTGCCCTGGCAGTGTTGATGACCATTGTTGCCTCGATGGGCGGGAATGCCGGAACACAGACGCTGACGGTTGCGGTGCGGGCATTGGCGACAAAAGACCTCACGCGTACCAATGCCTGGCGGATTATCTCACGCGAGGGCATGGTTGGTTTGATCAACGGGTTGTTTTTCGCCGCTGTGATGGGGCTGGCGACCTGGTGGTGGTATGATGATGCAATTCTGGGGACCGTTCTCGGGCTGGCGATGATTTTGAATATGCTGGTTGCTGCGCTTGCCGGCATACTGGTTCCGATCGGACTGGAAAAAGTGGGTGCTGATCCGGCGTTGGCCTCAGCGGTGTTTGTGACCACGGTGACGGATATCGTCGGGTTTTTTGCATTTCTCGGATTGGCGGCGTTGATTCTGTTGTGATCACCCTCTCATCGCGGCATCGCCAGGACAATCGAGCGCTGTCCGCGCCCGAGCCGGATGGCACCCTGTCTAATGCCCAGTACACGCCATCCGCCGACAACACCACCGATAGAAACCCCGACGACGCTGCCATCAGGCAGTGCAACAAGAGCGCGTCCCCCGTTTGCGGACGGGAAAACGCCGCGTAACGTTAGATTTCCTCTCGGTCTCTGAACGGTTTGCGGTACGGCTTGTGCGGGTGCCGCGGATATGACAGACGATGTAGTCTCGTTGACCGGAGCAGGGTCGGGAGTTTGAAGCTGTGTGGGGACTTGTAAGTTTCCCTGTGCATCCGGGGCGGAAAACCGGACAGGCGGCCCGAGTTTGGGCAATTCTAACCCGCGTATTGCAAATTTGTCGTCTGTTGTCTCGCCGATGGTAAAAGGATCGCGTTTTTTCAGGATTGTATGTGCTTTTGATATATTAGCGACATCGATTGCCGCAGAGGGAGGAGATGGTAAAGAAGCGGTCAGTTGTGGTCTGTCCTGTGTGGTTTTTTTATCTGCAAGTTCAGGTGCTTTCCACAGGCCGTAAATGCCAGCGAGTCCCAAAAGTCCTACCGCTGCAATGGCGGCGTACCAGGCATCTTTTTTCAACGATCATCCCCTGACAGGCGGTAAGCGGAGCCGGTGAGCTTTACTTTGAGTAATGCGCCTCCCTCTGCCGCAGCTTCAAAATCACTGATGATGATAAAGGGTGGTTCACTTTCCAGACGGGTAAGCACAGGTCCGATCGCTGTGCGCGGCAATATACCTGCGGCGGAAATTTCAAGTGTATCAACACCCCTGCGCGGTCCCTGTTTTACCAGAACTGTGGCAGTGCGAAGTGTTCCGGAAAGAGCATTGAACGTTGACCTCATTTCCTGTTCAAGAACCAAGGCTGGTGTCTCACCTCCCTGTGCTGTTATAAAACCGGACTCGCCTGAGGCGGTGAACTGTTCCCAGTCGCGCAGGCTGTTGAGCAATATGCGGTTCGCGTTGTCATGTTGCGTCTTGCGGTTTATTGTGGCCCGCGCCTCATCAATGATATTGCCGGTGTCAGACCAGTAGAGACCCGCCGGTAAAACAAACAGAGCGCTGATACATATAACCACACCGGCAAACAGTGCCAGTGCAGCGCTTCGGCTTCGTCCGCCCGGGTTCATCGGATTCCTCGTTCATCAATTACCGCTTCAATCACGAATTCCGCACGACCCCCACCGTAGCGCCGTGTCTCCGACAATGAGGGGGCGTTGAAGACCGGCGAGCTGTCGAGGGCTTCTTCGAGTGTTACAGTCGATAATGTTGTTCCCTGAAGGACGACTTGCCCTTTGCTGTACTTGAAACGTTGCAGGATAACATCACCGGGTATGACAGAGGCGGTTTCCGCAAGAATCCGCCATACCGGTAAGGACCCGTCGCGTAAATCAGTGGCTGTTGCGCCCGCATGGGCGAAGGTTGCCAGATCAAGCTGGCGTTCCTGCAAGTCACCCTGTTCAACCACGGCTGCTTTGGCATCACGTATGGCCTCGTTTGCAAGATCGCCGCGCAAGGTCAGAATACGGGCGGCGGCGGCACTACATAAAAGGACAGCAATCAGAGCAATGCCGCCGGTTACCTTGGGAAGGGCGGAACCTCTGATTTTGCCTGTGTCATGGTCGAAATCCGGTCCCTTGTGAAACGCGCGGGGCGATTCAATGCTTGTGATACGGGCCGGATTAAACCCCCATTTTCTGGCATGATCGGCAGCCTGAACGACGGTATCCGCCGGTGTAACAGCAACGATCAAACTGCCGTCCTTTTCCTTTGTCGGTGCGATACTGATCGACAGGGTGCCAGGCGGTTGTCCTGTAAGGTTCTCTAAATACGCCAGTGCCGTGCTGTTATGATTTTTGCCGTTTGAGGACGGGATTTTTTTGAACATGACCTGCTCTGCAGGCAGCTGTATTTCTATAACCGGATCACGTTTATCGCGCCTGAGGATGCGCGCCCGCAGACCCTCGATCTGTTCCATCCAGTCATCGGCGCGGGTGTCTGCAACGCCCAGCGGTATATCGACGCCTTTTTCGATCAGGGCGACTTCGTATGATGACATGGCAAGGGCATGAACCGGCACAGGCCGTCCGGAAAAGACTTCCCGCAATTCGTTGAACCACCAGGAAAAAAACCCGCTTTGTTCTGCCATCGTAACGATCTGCCTGCGTTTTGAGATCGGTATACGCAGAACGCGTTTCCCTGTCGCCTGGAAATCACTTTAAAAGACGATAAATATAGAACAACTCTGACGGCTGTGATTTGTGTCATATGTGTTGACGCAGGCGTGACATCAGGTTGTTCACATTGACTCTGTCTCTGACAGAGCATAGCCGGATGCAGCTGAACGCTGTGACAAATATGTGGTTAGTGGTTTTATGGACTATCAAAACGAGACGGCATCTGCATCGTACCAAAGTTCCGACACGATTACGGACACGGAACCGAAGATAAAATTTTCGGATCCCGATGTGACAGCAAAAGGCGAAAAACGCGCTAGCGTTCCATTGGCCGGTGTTCAGACATTGTGGTTCAATACCGGTACGCTCTGCAATATCGAATGCAGAAACTGTTACATTCTTTCAAGTCCGACGAATGACGCTCTGGTTTATCTCACGACGGATGAGGTTGTCAGATATCTTGATGAAATTGAGGAGCGCAAAGCCGTAACCCCGAAAAAATGGCCGGTCGAGGAAATCGGGTTTACCGGCGGCGAGCCGTTTATGAACCCGGATATGATTGCGATGGCGGAGGCGGCGTTATCACGCGGTTATCGTGTGCTGATCTTGTCCAATGCCATGCTTCCAATGATGAGGCCGCGTGTGCAAAAAGGGCTTTTGGCTCTGCATGCCGCATATGGCGATAAGTTGACTCTGCGCATCTCATTGGATCACTACAGCGAAGATCTGCACGATCTTGAACGCGGTAAAGGGGCCTTTGCTAAGGCGATGCAGGGTGTGCGCTGGCTGACAGAAAATGACTTCAGGTTGGATGCTGCGGGCCGGACCTGTTGGGGTGAAACTGATAAAAGCGCGCGGCAGGGCTATCACGATATGTTCGTCCGTGAGGGCATTAATATTGATGCATTTGATCCCGCACGCTGTATCCTGTTTCCGGAAATGGACGATAAGGCGGAAGTTCCTGAGATTACGACGTCCTGTTGGGGCATACTTGACATCAACCCGAAGGACATCATGTGTGCGAGTTCGCGGATGGTTGTTAAAAGACGCGGAGCGGACAGCCCGTCTGTTCTTGCATGTACTCTGCTGGCGTATGATAAACAGTTCGAACTCGGCGAAACGCTCAAGGAAGCCGAGCGCCCGATCAAACTTAATCATGCCCATTGCGCCAAATTCTGTGTACTCGGCGGGGGCAGCTGTACGGGATAATATGCGAAAGCCGTTGTTCCGAACCTGATTATGTGTCAGGAACAAGTATCGAACATATTGCTGGTGTAAGCCCATGGAAGGCGCTTCATTAAATCTCGGATTGCCGGGGCTGGATGGTATGCCGGATGTGCGGCATGTCGAGCTGTCCGATGATCAGGAGGACGCTTATTCGCGAATTGCCGGGCTGATTGAGCTGTCCGGTCTTACGATTTCGGGCGCGCCGACTGCTGCCATGGGCGAACGTGATGATCTGGATGAAACCGGTCTGGGGCGTGTGTTTTCCGTTCTGGGCAAGGCCGGATCAGGTAAAACACAGCTGCTGGCCATGCTGACGGATGCGCTTGCAGATGCGGATGCGGTGCAGATCGGTCCTGATGGAGAAGGGCAAAAGACGGGAAAACGCAGTTTTGCCGTTGTTGCACCGACCAACAAAGCGGCCAGTGTCCTGCGGCAGCGCGGCGTTGCGGCAACGACAATTCACAGGATTATATATACTCCCGTTTATGATCCGGAATATGAAAAGGTGGCCGACTGGTTGCGTGATGAGGGCGAGGGTGAGCGGCCGAAACACGACCTTCTGACGGATGAGGCGCTAGACCGCGCGCTTGAATATTATCTCGAAAGCCAATCGGTGCCTGCGGCGTTGGCCACTGTTGGCGTGCGCGGCTCTGAATTTATTACCGGTTGGGCACGGCGTGATGATGAGGTTGATATCGGGCTTGTTGATGAAGCCTCGATGCTTGATCAGAAACAGTTGGACGATCTGCGGGCGGTATTCGGCATTCTGATTCTGTTCGGTGATCCGGCACAGCTTGCACCGGTGGGTGAATCCGGTGAGATGCCCTTTGACAAAGTGCCCGCACCGTCAAAGGCGACCTTGTCCCGTGTGTTCAGGCAGGAGGCGGGAAATCCCATTATCGACCTTGCCTATGCGCTTGCGGATAACGAATTGGACTTTACGGGGTTTGAGGGCCTTGTGCGTGATGCTGCGCAACGGGACGATCGTGTTGTGGTTGCGCCGCGTGCGGATGCGCAGATGATGACGCGCTCGCCGATGCTGGTCTGGCGCAACGCCACGCGCATCCGGCTGATCTGGGCTTTCCGCCACGCCTACGGCCTTGGCGAAACCGTTTTATCACCCGGAGAGCCATTGATCTGCGATGGTGCGGAGCTTCCGGCAAAGCAGCGGCGGAAACGGATCGAGCTGGAACAGGCCGGACTGGTAAAGGGCGCGCAGACATTTTACCTCGGTCCGGGTAAGAAGCCCGGTTTTGCAAGGCTTTATGTCGATGGTGTTGAGGACCCGCGTCTGTCTGTCGCGGCGATTATTCAGATCGAGCGTCAGGATACGGAACCGGTTATTCCGACGGCTGCCCGCATGGGGGCAGCGTTTTTACACGGGGCCGCCTGCACCATTCACAAGGCACAGGGTTCGCAATGGCCCTCTGTCCAGGTTTTTGCACCGGACCTCTATGCTGCGGCACGGGCCAACCGCATGGAAGCTGATTTGCCGCTTTGGAAACGCTTGGCATACGTCTCCATTACCCGCGCACAGGAACGCCTGATCTGGGTAACACGCTACGCCATGGCGCGCCCGACAGAGGCGCTGTCCACCGACGACCTGAGAGACCGTTAAATCCGGTCATCATCTTGCGCTCACTTCGGAAAAATCTACGTACGGTAGGCTCTTACCGGAAGGAAGCGATTATGGAATCAGTTCTCGGCCTGGCGGTGTCAAATCTGACGTCACCGATGATCCTGTTTTTTCTGCTGGGCCTGCTGGCTGCGCTCGGACGATCCGACCTCAATGTTCCCGAAGCCGTTGCGAAAGGCATGTCGCTCTACCTGATGATGGCAATCGGGTTTAAGGGCGGTGTCGGGATTGCCGAGCATGGTGTGGATGTCACTATGGTGCTGGCTTTGCTGTCGGGCATTGTCCTGAGTGCCGTTTTACAGCTGATCGCCTTTGCGCTGTTATCGGCGACAACCGCGCTGTCGCGGGTGGATGCGGCGGCGGTAGCGGCGCATTACGGTTCCATTTCGATTGTGACATTTCTGGCGGCGTCACAAAGCCTGCAGGCGGTTCTGCTGGAGCCTGAAAGTTACATGGTCGCTGTTGCCGCTGTTATGGAAACACCGGCGATATTCGTAGCTTTGTGGCTGGCGCGGGGCAATGGAATACGCCTTGATGCGGCGACGCTGCGCGAGGTTGCCTTGAATGGCTCGATTGTAATCCTGACGGGCGCGTTTTTTATCGGTGCAATCAGCGGTACCGAGGGCCTAAAAGAGATTTCGCCTTTTATCATTGCGCCTTTCAAGGGTGTGCTTTGTCTCTTCCTGCTTGATATGGGCCTGATCGCAGGGCGCGGGCTGAAAGAGGGCCGGGGTAGTTTCACCATGCCTGTAATGGCTTTCGGGCTTTATATGCCGCTTATCGGTGCCGCGCTCGGTCTGCTGTCAGGGTGGAGCATCGGCCTGTCCACCGGCGGTATTGCCCTGATGGCCACTCTGAGCGCCAGTGCCTCTTACATCGCGGTCCCGGCGGCAATGCGGCTGGCACTGCCCGAGGCAAAGCCGTCAATTTACCTGCCGCTGTCGCTGGGGATTACATTCCCGTTTAATCTGAGGATCGGTATCCCGCTTTATATCTATCTGGCGGGCATTCTTTCCGGAGGTGCGTTGTGAAGACTTACCCGAAAAAGCGAATCGAGATTATGGTTGAAGCGCCGCTGATGAATCGCGTTATCTCGATACTCGATGAAAATGAAACGGGGGGATATACGGTGCTGCCCGCGCTTGCAGGGCGGGGAAAAGACGGCAGCTGGCATCGGGACGGACTGGTCGGACGCGTTGGGTCTGTCGTGCAGATTGTTGTCATTCTTGACGAAACCCGTGCGGATGACCTGTTGGATAAGATATTTCAATTGGTGTCCTGCCAGATCGGAATTGTGACGGTCTCGGATGTGCAGGTGGTGCGGCCTGAAAATTTCTGAGTGCGTTGCGCTTGGCGGCGGCGGGCGTTAAGGCTGTAGGGAATATTGCACTGCGAAACAGGGTTTATGATGGCGCAGAAAGTTTATGAAAGTGCCGCCGCTGCACTTGACGGTGTTTTGTCCGACGGCATGAGTGTCGCCGCCGGAGGGTTCGGACTTTGCGGCATACCGGAAAATCTTTTGAATGCGATCAGGGATGCCGGCATAAAAGATATGACATTTTATTCCAACAATGCCGGTGTGGATGATTTCGGCATCGGGATTTTGCTTCAGACGAAGCAGGTTAAAAAAATGGTTTCTTCCTATGTCGGGGAAAATGCCGAATTCATGCGGCAGTATCTCTCCGGTGAGTTGGAACTTGAGTTCAACCCTCAAGGCACACTGGCCGAGCGCCTGCGTGCCGGTGGTGCCGGTATACCGGGCTTTTATACGAAGACCGGTGTCGGCACAGTTATTGCCGAGGGCAAAGAGCACAAAGATTTCGATGGTGAAACCTATATCCTGGAGCGCGGCATCAAGGCCGATATCGGTATTGTCAAGGCGTGGAAAGGCGATGCGCAAGGCAACCTGATTTACCGTAAGACGGCCCGCAATTTTAATCCGCTGTGTGCAATGGCCGGAAAAATCACAATCGCCGAGGTTGAGGAAATCGTGCCGACAGGCAGTCTCGATCCCGACCTCATTCACACTCCCGGAATTTTTGTTCAACGGATCGTGCAGGGACAGCATGAAAAACGCATTGAACAGCGCACTTTGAAAGTGGCTTGAGATTATGAGCTTAGAAGATGACACAATGGCCGGTGAAGCGGCTACAGGATACACAGATGAATTTATGGATGCTGCCGTTGCCAAGCTCGATGGTCTTTTCGGGCATGGCTATGCAAAAGAACATCCCGAGCTTGTCGCCGCTTACATCACCGCGAGTGCGGCCAATCTGACCACTTTTATCCAATCGGCGCTGGCGATGCAGCCTGCCGACGGCTGGGAAGATTTGCTTGCCTCGATTGATGAAGACGAACTGACCGAGAATTAAAGGAACAGCCCATGGCATGGGACCGTAACCAAATGGCCGAACGCGCCGGAAAAGAATTGCAGGACGGGTTTTACGTCAATCTCGGTATTGGCATACCGACATTGGTCTCAAATTATATCCCCGACGGAATGGATGTGACCTTGCAATCGGAAAATGGAATGCTGGGCATGGGACCGTTTCCGACCGAGGACGAACTGGATGCAGATATCATCAATGCGGGCAAGCAGACCATCACCGAACTGGATCGGACGAGCTATTTTTCCTCTGCCGACAGTTTCGGAATGATCCGTGGCGGACATATCAACCTTGCCATTCTGGGAGCGATGGAAGTTGCGGAAAACGGTGATCTGGCCAACTGGATGATCCCGGGAAAACTGGTGAAGGGAATGGGCGGGGCCATGGACCTTGTGGCCGGTGTTGAACGTGTTGTTGTTGTGATGGATCACACGTCTAAGCATGGTGACAGCAAGCTGCTGAAAGCCTGTACGCTTCCATTGACAGGAACGGGTGTTGTTGACCGGATCATTACGAACCTGGGTGTTTTTGATGTGGTGGATGGTGGTCTGACGTTGATTGAACTGGCCGATGGTGTCACGGAGGAAGAGGTCCGCAATTCTACCGAGGCGGCCCTGGTATAAGAAAGGTCACCTCAGGCCCGGAAATAAAGCGGGAGGTGCTATACTTCCGGAAAGTCCAGTCCCATCTGCGAATACCGCGCCCTGTCCTCCTGCCAGCGCGGATCGACACTAACCCGCAGGAACAGGTGGACTTTACGTTCCATCATTTCGGATAGTTCTTCGCGGGCGGCCTGACCGATTTGTTTGAGTGTCTGGCCGCCTTTGCCCAGGATAATGGGACGGTGGCCCTCTTTGGCGACAATGACCGCCTGATCAATTTTAACCGATCCGTCCCGGCGCTCCTCCCAGTTTTCCGTTTCGACTGTCATCTGATAGGGCAATTCCTGGTGCAAACGCAGCATCAGTTTTTCGCGGGTGATTTCAGCTGCAATAGCACGCATGGAAGCATCGCCGAGTTGATCTTCGGGATAGAGCCAGGGACCGGCAGGGACCTTGTGCTCAAGCCATCCGGTCATCGGGTCCAGCCCGTTGCTGCGGGTTGCCGAGATATAGAATATTTCTTCAAAAGAGCGCTCTGCGGTGACTTTTTCGGTCAGGGCCAACAATGCTTCACGCTTTACACGGTCGATTTTGTTGATCACCAGCGCAACCGGCGTATCCGGCCTGATATAACGGTCCAGGTCCTTAAGAATACGTTCTACGCCCGTGGTGATGCCGCGATGCGCCTCGATCAGAAGCATGACTACATCCGCTTCAGAGGCCCCGGACCAGGCGGCGGCAACCATTGCTTTATCCAGAGTACGTTTCGGTGCGAAAAGTCCAGGTGTATCGACAAACACGATCTGTGATGCATTCTCATTGAGGACACCGCGGATGCGAAAGCGTGTCGTTTGAACTTTGTGGGTGACAATTGACAGTTTGGCCCCGACCAAAGCATTCAACAGCGTCGATTTCCCGGCATTCGGCTCGCCGATCAGGGCAACAAATCCGGCTTTGGTGGTGGCGCTATTCATATGTGTTCTTTCGTATGTACTTGCGGCAGTCGCCGAAACCGGTTCCGGTCATAAACGCACGGATCATGTCCGGGCCGCAGGTCAGTTGATGCCTGATTCCCTTATCATTGACTTCGCTG
Organism: uncultured Neomegalonema sp.; assembly: GCA_937927905.1. Lineage (GTDB taxonomy): Bacteria > Pseudomonadota > Alphaproteobacteria > Rhodobacterales > Rhodobacteraceae > JAHDDY01. The sequence goes on along the minus strand of CALFWP010000032.1, from coordinate 5,509 downwards.
GTATTGCCGAAAGCAACGGCGTGACCCAGTTCGGGAAATACGGCATGTGTCAGGCCGGAAAACCGTTTGTTCACATCAGTGGCCCACTCAAGGGGGGTCAGATGATCAGCTGCGCCCGACATCATAAGTACCGGTACATTTGCTGGTTCGGGGCGTGTTGAGGAGGTAACGAAGCGCTCTTCGTGACGGTCGCGGTTGTTCCAGAGTTTTACCAGTTGTGCTGCGGTTTTGAGATCTTGTATTTTCACGGGGTATAGCGTGTTGCCGGTATCCGGCAGTGGTAAAAACCGCTCCCGGCTGTCGCTGAAAGCATTATAGAGAAGGGCGAAATTATTGATCGCATAGTCAAAGCTGTATTCGAGTTCTGATTTAATCCAGCGGGCTGTGCCTGTGCGCGAATCCTCGAATGCTTCGATAAACAGCGGGCCGTAACCCGCTCCATCAGGATACGATGTCAACGATGCAATGAATTCAAGCATATCCGCCGCATCCAGCGACCATGCTTTTTTATGGGGTCCCAGCAAAAGCTGAACCGGGTCTTCATCAAACTGTGCGGCCCAATCCATTAAGTCCTCATAGGCGGATGTAACGGGCTGCGGGCATTGCTTTTGAGCAAAACATAACCGGTCCACAATTCTCAGAAATCGGTCACGCGCTTTGAGGCGTAAATCCGTACCGATTGCTCCCGGTAAAGAGATCGAATCGAGAATAACTTTATCCAGCCATGCTGCTTTTTCCGCCATCAGATGCAGTGCGGTTTCGGTGCCGTATGAAATCGCAAACACGCTGGCCTGTTTTACGTCCAGTGCGCTGAGCATACGGTTGATATCACGGGCAAGGTAGGGCGCATCGAAGGTGGCAAGATCAAGTGTCACCTTATCACGACATGCTGTTACAATTCCGGCTTCGTCTTCGGGTGGAATGTCTTCGATCCAGAAATCCGACCCGAAGAGGCAATGGGGCCTGGGGCTGGCACCTTTTACCCCCCTCGGATTAAGTGTGATGAGCGTGTGGTCCGGAAAAAGTGCATGTATGGAACGGATATCGCCGCCCTTATTTACCGGTGCATCACCGGGACCTCCGGGAATATACACCACGTATTGAGGTACAGGTGCACCCGGCCTGTCCGGTGTCAGTATGGCGACAGTTGTGGAAAATGCCTGTCCACCCTCCTGCCAGCGCATGTCATGACATTCTGCGCTTGCCCCTGACGGGATATCGTCATCCGCGTAAGGACATGCCGTGCCGGTCAGACTGACCGGTGATGCGGCAAAGGCCGGACCGGAAAACAGGAGGCAGGCCAGAACAACACGCAGGATCACGCCCTGATATCCAGGATATTTAAAAGGGCTTCGGCGGCCTTTTGCTGTGCCGCGCGTTTTGATGCGTCGCTGCCCTCGGCCTGCTCTCCGGAAGTCAGGCGAACCGAGACGCGGAACACCGGTTTATGATCCGGTCCGCTTCGGTCGATGGTTTCATATTGCGGTAAAGGTTGGCCACGGCCTTGCGCCCATTCCTGCAGTGCGGTTTTAGCATCTATTGGTGCGGCATCATCCTGTGCATCAAGACGGGTGTGCCAGGCATTCAGAATGACATCACGGGCCGCCTCTAATCCTTTATCAAGATACACGGCGGCAACGATGGCTTCCATCGTATCGGCCAGCATTCCGGATTTCCGCCTTCCGCCGTTTTTGGATTCTGAACGTGCCATTTTCATATACGCGCCAACATCCAGTTCTTCTGCAATGGCGGCAAGTGTTTCGCGCCGGACCAGACCGTTCAGACGCGGTGCAAGCGTTCCTTCGTCCTCTTCGGGATAGCGGGACACAATCGTTTGTGCAATCACCAGACCGAGAACACGATCACCGAGGAATTCCAGTCGTTCATTGGAAGGTGTGTCCGTAGCGCTGGAATGGGTCAGGGCCTGTTGCAGGAGCTTTGGGTTCTGAAAACTGTGCCCGATCGCCCGTTCGAGCACAGAAATATCATCTTTACGCCGGATCAATTGATCTTATCGAAAATGCGTTCAAAGCGCCATTCCCACGGGAAAAACGGGCTACTCTTTGAAGACAGGAAAATGATTTCGGCGCGACCTATCAGGTCTTCAGCCGGAATGAAATGTCCGCCAAAGCGCCTGCTGTCACCTGAATTATCACGGTTGTCGCCCATGAAAAAGTAATGCCCCTCGGGAACTGCATAGACTTGCGTGTTGTCCCGGCCGCTGCTGTTTCGGTCTACATTCAGAATATTGTAGGCAACATCGTTAGGCAGGATTTCAACGAACTGTTCTTTGACACAGACATTTTCACCATCGCGGTTCTGACGTATGGCGCATTGCTGATTATGCACTCTGTCCACAGGTTCCACAAAAGGGTCCACAGCTTCCAGTTTTACGGGCGCATCGTTTATATGCAAAACGCCGGCAATCATCTGGAGTCTGTCTCCAGGCAAGCCAACGAGCCGTTTGATATAGTCTTTGTTTCCGTCGAGTTTGTTCTTGAAAACGATGACATCGCCGCGTTCGGGCGGCGTAAACCAGATGCGGCCGTCAAAAAGAGGCGGGCTGAAGGGGATTGAATTTTTTGAATATCCGTATGAGTATTTTGATACGAACAGGTAGTCCCCGATCAGAAGTGTCGGTTTCATCGAACTCGATGGGATACTAAAAGGCTGAAAAAGCAAAACCCGGAAAACAAGCGCAATAAGTAACGCGTATATGATTGTCTTTATGACTTCTCCGAAACCTTCGGATTTATCGTCGGGCGAATGAGGCGCCATATTCCGGTTCCTGTACGATGATCGCCCGCTGCAAACTGCCGAACGAAACCGGAATAAGCGCTATCGTTAGGGGTAATGTCAAGCAAACAGACCAAGGATAACGGTTTCGCCAACAGTCTTTTTTGATATTGTTGTATTGCGATACCCGCTATGCGCCGTAACCTGTTCAAAAGACCGGTATATGCGATTATTCCGGCAATGCTTCGATCACCACAAAGGCTTGCGCGTAGGGCGCATCATCCGTGATTGTAAGGTGTACGCGTGGAGTATGGCCCGGTGGCATCAGGCGTGCCAATCTTTCTGATGCTCCGCCGGTGAGTTGAAATACTGGTTGGCCGGTCGGCAGGTTGACCACGCCCATTTCCTTCCAGGCGACGCCCATCTGTACGCCGGTGCCCAGGGCTTTGGATAGTGCCTCTTTCGCGGCCCAACGTTTGGCATAGCTTGCGGCTCTGTCCGGTTTTTTATCGGAACGGGTCCGCTCAATTTCTGTGAAAACGCGATTGGTAAAACGGTCACCGAAACGGCCCAGTGTTTTTTCTATACGACGGATATCCGCAAGATCGGCACCTATGCCGATGATCACGAGACCATGGCCTGGCGTGCGGTGTCCATAACAGCACGCATTTTCGCAATGGCATCCGGCAGGCCGATGAAAATCGCTTCACCAATAAGGAAATGCCCGATGTTCAATTCGACCACTTGCGGCAGTGCGGCGGCCATGGGTGCCGTTTCGAAATCAAGACCATGGCCGGCATGGACTTCAAGGCCCATATCGAAGGCAGTTTCGGCCCCGTGTTTTATTCTCTGCAAATGGGCATCCCGAGCGGAAAAATCTTTTTTAAGATGAGCCTCGCAAAGAGCACCCGTATGAAGTTCAACAACAGAAGCACCAATCCTTGCCGAGGCTTCGATCTGATGAGGGTCGGCTTCGATAAACATTGAAACGCGGCAACCGGCTTCGTTCAGGGGGGCTATGAAATCGCTTAGGCGCTGTTCGTCCTGAACGACTCCAAGGCCGCCCTCTGTCGTCCGCTCTTCACGTCTTTCAGGAACCAGGCAGACCGCGTGAGGTTTGTGCTGTAATGCAATCGCCTGCATTTCCGCGGTTGCAGCCATTTCAAAGTTTAATGGAACGGAGATGCTTTCCATAAGTTCGGCGATGTCTTCGTCGCGGATATGGCGTCTGTCTTCGCGCAAATGGGCCGTAATTCCGTCCGCGCCCGCCTGTTCCGCAATGCGGGCTGCGCGCACGGGTGAAGGGGCGTCTCCGCCCCGTGCATTGCGTATTGTTGCAACATGATCAATGTTTACGCCAAGGCGTAGAAAACGGGCATCCATTCCACAAATCCTAATCAGGAAACCTGTGCTTTTTTACCCGATTTTAATTTTACAATACCACCTGAATTCCGACATGCGGACAGTTTTTCCCGTCGGCGCTTTTGATAGGCTGCAATCGCGGGCTTTATGATGAAGTAAAGACCAACCGCGACGAATATACCGATAAACATGCCGCCGGCAAAATAGGGCACCATTACATGGTTCCAGAATTCCCAGAATTGTACTTTTGTTGCCGACCATGAGACTGCATTTGCAACTTCAATCCCAATGCCCTGCAACAAAGAATTCCAGAGCAGGCCGCCGACATCCGCGAATGAAGATATAATACCTTCACCATCCACATTATCGCTTTCCCTGCCGGTCATAATCCGGCCAAGACTGAGCGCCCCTGTAGCAATAAACGGAAACGTAACCGGATTACCGACGATGGTCCCGAACAGGCTGGAGACGATATTGGCTCTCAGCAGCCAGGCAAAAAATGCTGCAACAAAAAAATGACAGCCGAAAAGAGGGGTAAAGGATGCCAGCGCACCGCAGGCAAAACCAAGGGCGATTTTTTCAGGTGTATCGCGAATGCGCTGCACACGTTTACCAATATATTTCCAGCCCCTGGCGTAACCGCCCTCCGGCAAGACGAAGGCCAGACAGCGACGCCAGAACGTCCTGTGGTCTCGTCTTTTGAATACCATTCACGTCCCCCCTGGTACGCCTGTTATGCACGAAATGACGTGCATATTATGTGGCATTTCATCTTGCGGAATTTAAACCTCTGCTCCCCGGTTTAACCGCCTGGATTGATGCCAGTCCCACCGGTATTTGATCAGAACTATACGACGGAACCGTTAATGACACGAGAGAAGTTAGTGGAAATCCTATGTCGGCAGTGCCCGCGCTTCTATCAATCAGGCATGCACCACCGATCACATTTCCGCCATTTCCGGTGATGGCATCAATGCATTCACGCGATGACAATCCCGTGGTGACGACATCCTCGACCATAAGACAGCGCGCGCCCTGCGGAATGTCAAAGCCTCTGCGGAAGGTAAAGGAACCGTCAACACGCTCAGCAAAAATTGACGGCACGCCAAGCTGCCTTGCAACTTCATACCCTATAACCACACCGCCCATAGCTGGCGAGATACATAAGTCGAAAGCATTTTCGCCGAAATCAGCGCGGATTTTGTCGGCAAGCGCACGGCAAACCCTATCCGCGCGGGCCGGGTCCATCAGGACGCGGGCACATTGCAGGTACATCGGACTGTGCAATCCGGATGAAAGAATAAAATGCCCCTCCAGCAATGCTCCTGCATCGCGAAATTCCGCAAGAGCCTCGTCTTGTGTCATGTAAATGCCCCGGTCCTTTTCCAGATATCACACAATATTACTGATA
>CALFWP010000031.1 GCA_937927905.1 uncultured Neomegalonema sp. | reverse complement strand
GCCTGTTGTGTATCACAACGACCATTCGCGCCCTGAACGCCCTGTTATACGAACGCTGGAGGATGAAATCGGGCGGGTGATCCGGTCACGTGTGGTTAATCCTAAATGGATCGCCGGTGTAAAGCGCCACGGCTATAAAGGTGCATTCGAAATTGCCGCGACCGTGGATTACCTCTTTGCCTTTGCCGCCACGACAAAAGCGGTAAAGGACCGGCATTTTGATCTGGTCTTTGATGCGGTCCTGAATGACGATGATACGCGAGGGTTTATCGAACAGGCAAACCCGGCCGCTTTGCGGGAAATAGCACAACGGTTCCAGGAGGCGCAGGACCGTGGTATGTGGACACCTCGCTCTAATTCCGCAACATTTCTGTTAAAAAGACATTGTACATAATTCATCCGTTTACCCTAAAATACGACTTTACGGAAAAATGACAGAACTGTCCCAAGGATCAGCCTGAGCCATGCGTCTTGTGACTGAAATGGACGATATTGAGAGTGATGATGTGCTCGCAAAACGGGCTTCGACCGGCGATTCGCAGGCCTTCCGCATCCTGCTGACCCGCCACTACGATCGTGTTTACAGGGTGTCGCTCGGGATTTTACGCAACACTGCGGACGCGGAAGATGTGACCCAGGAAGTTTGGACCGCAATGCCCTCCAAACTGAAAACGTGGCGCGGAGAGGCAAAATTTACGACCTGGCTGCACACCGCCGCATTGAATGCGAGCCGCGATGCCTTGCGGCGGGCGGCGACACGCTCGCGCACAGCTTCGGGGTATGCTGAGCTGTCCGGGCTGTCACGGGCGGAGGCTGCGGATACCGATGCGCGTCTTTATTGGTTGCGGGTTTCTCTGGACAGTCTCAGCGTAGAATTGCGAGAGACCGCCTCGCTTGTTCTGGGCGATGACCTGACCCATGCAGATGCGGCGGCTGTGCTTGGCATTGCAGAAGGAACAGTGTCCTGGCGGATGGCTGAAATCCGGAAAAGGCTGAAGACTATTGCGGAACAGACTCAGGAGGCGGCTCAATGACGGTAGAAACAGACCGCCTTCGCAATGCGCTGCACCGGGCCGAGCCCCGCCTGCTGTCCCGTGCCAAAGGCATGAATGCTGCAATGGCGGCGTTTGAAACCGCATTCGATGAAACACGGGAAGACGGGCATCAGGAAAACATAAAACCGTCACACCTGATCGCTCCGCATGTTAAGAGCAAACCGGCTGTGCGTCCGGTGCCCCCCGCATCTTCTGCGGATGAAATTTCCTATTCTGATGTGACGGACATAAAAATTCCGGATAACGGCCAAGGACCGGACAGTCACAAGCGTCTTATGGAACAGAACGCACCCCGCAGGGGTGTGACAGTCCGGAGGCGTTTCATGACCGACAGATTTCCTACTTTGAACATGATGCTTAGCGGCAGTGCCGTTGCAGCGGCTCTTGCTGTACTTGTTGCCCTGCCTGACCTCAGAAAGCCTGGCTCTGTAGCGGTTGACGCCGTTTTATCCGATGACAGTGCACCGGCGTCTGCACGCTCTTTTGAGCCGGAAGCCGGTGTTGTTGCTGCCGTTGACGCAAAAAAGGCCATTCGGGAAACGGAACAGGCGTTGTCACGTTCTGTTCCTCTATCCGGCGCGAGACAGGACGCACATCCGGTTTTGGCCGATACGTCATCGCCGCCGCCATCTGTGCTGGCCACACCGTCATTGCCAGCTCCGGCTGCGTTGGTAGTGCAGGATTACAGTTTGAACAGTGCAGTAAGCCGTTCAAAGATTCAGATAGCCCCGGCGGATACGCTTTCTTCCGGATATCAGGCACAGGGGCTGGATCGTTTTGAACAGGTTGAAGATTCTTCAATCCTGCGGACAAAGGATGCACCGGTTTCCACTTTCTCCGTAGATGTGGACACCGCCTCCTATTCGTTCATGCGGTCTTCGCTGAATCGCGGACAGGTGCCGGAGCCTGACAGTATCCGTGTCGAAGAACTGATCAATTATTTCCCGTATCAGTATGACGCGCCCGAAAGCGCGGATCAGCCCTTTAAGGTCAGTGTTACCGTGAGCCCGACGCCCTGGAACAGGGACACAAAACTGATGCATATCGGGATCAAAGGCTATGTTCCGGATGCCGGAACGCGCCGCCCGGCCAATATTGTCCTGCTGATCGACACATCGGGGTCGATGAACAGCGCTAATAAACTGCCGCTGCTTATCAACAGCTTTAAACTGCTGCTTGATACTCTTGATGAAAATGACACAGTGTCGGTGGTGACTTATGCGGGTAGCGCCGGAACGGTTCTGGAGCCGACACCAGCGAGTGAACGCGGAAAAATTATAAGTGCATTCCGTAAATTGCGCGCGGGTGGATCGACGGCCGGGGCTGCAGGGCTGGCGCTTGCTTACGAAAAGGCGCAGGAAAACTTTGAGGCGGAGGGGATCAACCGCGTGATCCTGGCCACAGACGGTGATTTCAATGTCGGCTTTTCCTCTCCGGCAGAGATGAGAACTTTTGTCGGAAAGCAGCGCGATAACGGTATTTTCCTCTCTGTTCTGGGTTTTGGCAGAGGCAATTATAACGATCATCTGATGCAGGTTCTGGCCCAGAACGGCAATGGCGTTGCCGCCTATATTGATACCCTGTCGGAGGCGCGAAAAGTGCTGGCGGATGAGGCTGGCGGCATTCTCGTTCCGATTGCGAAGGATGTGAAAATCCAGGTTGAATTTAATCCCTCCCAGGTCAGTGAATACCGTCTGATCGGATATGAAACCCGTGCGCTGGCCCGTGAGGATTTTAATGATGACAAGGTTGATGCGGGCGAAATCGGTGCAGGCCATACAGTCACGGCGATTTATGAACTGACCCCGACCGGCTCTCCTGCAGAGCTGATTGATGATTTGCGTTATGCGGGTGCTGATGCCGTGGCGGATGTTCCCTATGATGACGCCACGGACGGCGAATATGCTTTTGTTAAGATCCGCTATAAGCTGCCGGATCAAGACACAAGCACACTGATTACCCGTCCTGTGGATCGAATGGATGAAACCGTATCTTTCGGGGACGCGGCAGCAGATACGCGATTTGCGGCTTCGGTCGCAGCTTTTGGCCAGATGTTGCGCGGGAATGTGCGGCTTAACGATTACACCTATAATGAACTGATTGCCATTGCCGGTGCCTCAAAGGGAGAAGATGAGTTCGGTTACCGTGCTGAATTTATTAACCTTGTACGACTTGCTAAATCACTGGATACAAACCGGTAGTTGATGCTTAAATGTCACTGACTGCATGTGTGCTTATCCGATAGAGAGCACAGGTGTCTTTTGCGGCTTCCGGTAATCTGTTATTCTCACGCTGTGAGCGAGTGCCGGAGCCGCCTGTGATGTCTGTCTCTTCAAAAGTTTGTGCTTTGTCGTTATGCGCGACGATGGCGGCGTGCGGGCAATCTTTGCGGGTGTCCGATTTTCTGCCTTCCAGCGATGTGACAGAACAGGATATTGCAGAGCGTTTCGACGACATTGACCGGTTGTCCAATCAGGATGAAGTTGTCGCAACAAACGTACAAACGACTACAGAGCCGCTTGGTCAGGTTGATGAAGAACCTGAAGAACAGCAGCCGCCTCTAGCAACGTTTTCATCCTATGGCGGAGTTAAACCCGGGGAAACCGGCGGAACCCGGAAACCGGTGACATATACTGCGCCTGAAAACGTCAAAAAGATTGCGCGGCCTGCCCGGAAGCAAACAGATAACGGGGCGGTCGCGACATCACCGCGGCCTGCACAGCGTCCTGTGTCCGGCACCCCGCGGCCTGTCCGCCGCCCTGATCTGAGGGGTGCGCAAATTCCTTCTGTGAAGGTGCAGGGTGTCGGCCAAACGGCAGCGGCACAAACACAGCAGACCGGCAATGTTGAACAGGTTACGCTTCCCGCGGCTCCATCCATTTCATTGGCAAGTCTGCCGTCGCTTGATGTGCCGCTTTCATACAGGGATGATCTACCGTCTAATCTGCCGACGGAACTGACATCGGATATTGTTCTGCAGGGCGGAACGTTGCCGGTTGAACTCGGTCTGGCAAATATTAAGGCGGCTGAAGCCAGTATCCCCGTTGCGGATACTCTGGAAAAATCAATTGCTGACGAGTCCGGTACTCTGGGTTGGGATGATGCTGTGTCGCTGTTCAGAGCAGGTGAGGTTGATTCTGCAATTGATGTGGGCGAGTTTGAAGTGCTGATGACGTTATGTTCAGGCCGCGGTATTCTGACGATACAGCCTGAGCCGGGTGCTCTCAAAGCACTCGAATCTCCGAAAGTTGTTTGTGGCCGGACCGTCTCTCTGGCATCTGAATAGATAGCAAAACACTCCGGAGGGAATCGGGATGACCGATATGGATGATGCGGCGCGTCACGCCGCGAAAATGGCGAAGAAAAAAACCGCCCGCGATAAAATCATGGCGACAAAGACCGATCAGAAAGGTCTGGTCATAGTCCATACCGGCAAGGGCAAGGGGAAAAGTACGGCAGCCTTCGGGATGATCTTCCGCTGCATCGCCCATGATATGCCCTGCGCTGTGGTCCAGTTTATCAAAGGCGGCATGTCAACCGGCGAGCGTGATCTGATCCTTGATAAATTCTCCGGTATTTGTCAGTTCCACACCATGGGTGAGGGTTTCACCTGGGAAACTCAGGATAAATCCCGTGATATGGAAATGGCGGCGGTGGCCTGGGAAAAAGCCAAAGAGCTGATCCGTAATCCTGATATCAGGATGGTTCTGTTGGATGAGATTAATATCGCACTGCGCTATGATTACCTGGACGTCAATGAAGTCGTCCAATTCCTCAAAGATGAAAAACCCGAGATGACACATGTGGTCCTGACGGGCCGTAACGCAAAAGAAGAGTTGATTGAGGCCGCCGATCTTGTGACCGAGATGGAACTGATAAAACATCCGTTCCGCTCCGGCATCAAAGCACAAATCGGCGTAGAGTTTTAATGTGAATATCGTCATCGTCATTCCGGCACGCTATCAGTCGTCGCGGTTCCCCGGCAAACCGCTTGCCCCTCTCAAGGGAGCCAGCGGTGTGTCAAAATCTCTAATACGCAGAGCATGGGAGGCTGCGAACGCGGTTTCCGGCATCGCCCGTACTGTCGTTGCCACGGATGATACCCGGATTGCGGAGGCCGCTACCGCGTTCGGGGCCGAGGTTGTGATGACATCCTCCGAGTGTGAAAATGGCACGGCGCGATGCCACAATGCGCTCCCGCAGCTCGGCGATCCGGATGTTATCGTGAATCTGCAAGGGGATGCACCGCTCACGCCGCCCTGGTTCGTGGAAGCTCTGATTGATGCCGTGAAACAGGGGGCAGAGGTTGCCACGCCTGTTTTGCGCTGTGATGCGCAGACCTACCGTAATTTTGCCGAAGACCGCAAAGCTGGACGTGTCGGCGGAACAACGGCTGTGTTCGCCGCATCGGGGCGGGCGCTTTATTTTTCCAAGGAAGTCATTCCCTATGTCGGGCACACTATTCAGGACGGTGATGTTGTGCCGGTGTTCCATCATGTCGGGCTTTATGCCTATACGCGCAAAGCACTGGAACACTATGTCAGCTGGCAGACCGGACCGCTTGAAACACTTGAAGGTCTTGAGCAGTTGCGGTTTCTGGAAAACGGCGTGCCGGTACAATGCGTAGAGGTCGAGGCCCCGGGACGAGCTTTCTGGGAGCTAAACAATCCGGTTGATACGCCTCGTATTGAGGCGGCGTTGGCCGGGCTCGGGGTTGAATAGCGGGCTGTTCTCTTGTTTGTCCGGCACTATGTGAGGTAATATGGAACAGCCTCTGATCATACCGCCCAGCATAGCACCGGCAACGGAAGTCCTGTCAATTTTGGAGGTGGCACGCCGGGCGCAGAAAAACCCGCTGAGCATCATTCCTAAGATCGCCTATGAACAGCCGATTGTCACGGGTAAGACCGTTATTAAATGGCATATGGTCATGGACCCGGGTGCGCTGAAGCGGATTTTCCTGGAAAACGTCGAGAATTACCCGAAATCGAATGTTACACTGCGGTTGCTGAAACCTGCTGTCGGAGAAAGCCTGTTTACCTCAGAAGGAAAACACTGGCGCTGGCAGCGCCGGGCAACGGCTCCGGCCTTTCAGCACCGCAATGTTGTTGCGCTGGCACCGATGATGACGGACTCGGCGCAGGCAACCTGCAAGCGCCTTGAGGCGGTTGCGGACAGGCCCGGCGTGACCAATATCGACGAGGAAATGACGACAGCCACGTTCGATGTGGTGTGTGATGCCCTGCTCAGCGGACGCGATGCCCTCAATCGTGATGAGCTGATTGACGCTCTGGCCCGCTATCTGATGACAGTCGGGAAATTGTCCCTGATGGATGTGCTTGGTCTGCCGAACTGGATCCCGCGCCCTGCACAGATTTTCAGCAGGGGGTCTATCCGCGATACACAAAAGATGATGGATGGCGTGATCGCCAAACGCCGGGCAAAGATCGCCGCCGGTGCCGAAGCGTCAAATGATTTGCTCAACCTGATCCTTGAAGCGGAGGATCCGAAATCCGGACGCCGCATGTCCGATGCGGAGGTGCGTGATAACCTGTTGACGTTTGTTATTGCCGGGCATGAGACGACGGCTCTGACCCTCGGCTGGGCGCTGTACCTGATTGCGGCACATCCCCCGACTCAGGAGCGTCTGGCGGAAGAGGTCGCACAGGTTTTGAACGGGCGCGCCGCGACGGGTGATGACTTTGACGCTCTGCCCTTTACCCGTCAGGTGGTGGAGGAAACCCTCCGGCTTTATCCTCCGGCGGGATTTCTTAGCCGCAATGCGAAATCCGCCGACAGATTGGCGGATCGGGATATTGCCGCCGGTGATACAGTCATGCTGCCGATTTATACACTTCACCGAAACAAACTGTTATGGGAGCGGCCGGATGTTTTCGATCCGGATAATTTTACGATTGAAAAGGTGAAAGAGCGGGACCGTTTCGCCTATCTGCCCTTCGGACAGGGGCCGCGCATTTGCATCGGAATGAACTTTGCGTTGATGGAGGCGGTGATCATTCTTGCCACTGTTGTCAGCCGGTTCCGGTTTGCCGTCGAAAAAGGGTTTGTGGCAAAGCCGGAACTGACCCTGACATTGCGTTCGGCCAATGGTCTGCGCCTTCAGGTGGAACGTCGCGGGTCAGCGTTCTAAAACGTCACAGATCATCTCCAGGGCCTGTCTGACGGCTGCAATGCGTACGTTGCTTCGGCCAAGGACACCGAACTGTACTGTAACAGTGCTTGTTTCTGTATCGTTCTGTGCAAGTCCGAAACATACCATTCCCTCGGGCTTGACGGCACTGCCACCCGGACCCGCAATACCGGTTACGGACACGGATATAGCGGCGGCACTGTTTGTTAAAGCGCCTTCCGCCATGGCCTTCGCAACAGGCTCACTGACTGCGCCGTGACTGTGGATCAGATGTTCCGGCACACCAAGCATGTCTGTTTTGGCTTCGTTTGAATAGGTGACAAAGCCCCGTTCGAAAATTGCCGATGATCCCGCAACCTCTGTCAATGCTGCACCGATCAGGCCGCCGGTGCAGGATTCTGCGGTGGCCAGTGTCACATTCTTTGTTTTTGCGAGGTCCAGAATACGTTCTGCAAGGTGCCGCTGACTGTCAGTGATACTCATAATCCGAGAAGCCCGTGAAAAATTCCGGCGGCGGCAAAAACAAGGACTGCGGCAAATATACCTGCAATAATATCATCCAGCATGACGCCCAGCGGATCACCACGCCGGTCCGCCCATCCCACAGGCCCGGGTTTGGTGATGTCAAACAGCCGGAACAGTACGAATGCCGCGACCCAGCCTGGCCATGGAAAGACATGCGGCTCTGTTCCGGCATGCCACAGTCCCCAAGACAGCGGTAAAAGGGCAACCCACTGCCCGATCAGCTCATCCACAACCACTTCAGACGGGTCTTCGGAAGTTTCGGGCCGTTTGACATATTCAGCCGTTGCCCACCACCCTTTGAAAAATCCGGTAATGACAGCTATTAGCAAAAGCGGAAACCCTCCGGCCCAGTGCAGCAGATACGCGGAGGGTAGCGCAATCAGAGAACCGGCCGTTCCGGGGGCAAACGGTGCATAACCGGTCCCGCAGATTGTGGCGATCAGTTTGGATAAATTTTGTTTCATGCGGGCTTTCACATTAACGGCGGGACCGAGTATTGCTGATCCTGATTATGAAGAACAGCGTTTCGTGAATGTTGCGCGCATAGCGCCCGTGTCAAATTACATCACCGGTCCGGTTCCCGCCCTGCCGCAGAAGGCTGCCTGTTGCGCAGGCCCGGGGCTGCGCTATGTGTTTGAGGTATCAGTGTTGAGGTCCCTTTCATGCGCGGCATAAAAAAACGTCATCACACCGACGGTGTCGCGGAGTGGTCTGTGGTGCGCCAGGTGTTGCCCTATCTTTGGCCGGATGGTGAAACCGAAGCCAAAATCAGGGTTCTTGCCGCGCTGGGCTTTCTGATCCTGGCAAAAGTTGCGACGGTTGTTACACCGTTTTTCTTCAAATATGCCGTGGATGCGGTGGCACCGGTTACGGATGGAACAATACCACAAAGCGCATTCTGGGCCGCCCCTGCCGCGCTGGTGGCGGCGTATTGCTTTGCCAGGGTTTCGCAGGTTTTGTTTGCGCAATTGCGGGATGCGGTTTTCAGTCGTGTCGGGCAGAGGGCATTGCGGCGGCTTGCGATCCGGACATTCCGCCATGTTCATAACCTGAGCCTGCGGTTTCACCTGGAGCGCAAGACCGGTGCCATGAGCCGCATCATCGAGCGAGGCGTTAAGGGTGTGGAATTCCTGTTGCGTTTCATGCTGTTCTCGATTGTTCCGCTGATGCTGGAGCTGTTGCTGGTTGCGGGCATTTTCCTCTGGCATTTCGGGCCGTGGTTCCTGGCGGTGATCATTGCCACGATTGTATTCTATGTCGCCTTTACCTTCAAAGTTACGGAATGGCGGGTGAAAATCCGCCGTGATATGAACAATAAGGATACCGATGCCAATCAGAAGGCGGTTGATGCGCTGTTGAATTATGAGACCGTGAAATACTTTTCCGCGGAGCGCCGCGAAAGCGACCGGTATGAGGGCGCCATGATCGGTTACGAGAATGCGGCGGTGAAAACACAGACCACGCTGGCGTTTCTGAACCTCGGCCAGTCTGTTATTATCTCTCTTGGTCTGGGATTTGTCATGGTGTTTGCCGCCAACCGCGTCGTCAGCGGAGAGCTGACGGTTGGTGATTTTGTGCTGGTGAATGCCCTGATGATGCAAATTACCATGCCGCTGAACTTCCTGGGCACGGTTTACCGCGAAATCCGCCAGTCCCTGATTGATATGGGCGATATGTTCACCCTGCTGGAGCAACCGGCGGAGGTGCAGGACAAATGCGGTGCCCGCGATCTGTCTGTAAAAGAGGGACGGGTCTCGTTCAAGGAGGTTGAATTCCATTATGACCAGGAGCGGCCTATCCTGAAGGGGGTTGATTTTACGGCACAGGGCGGTGGCACTGTCGCGGTTATCGGACAAAGCGGCGCGGGAAAATCCACAATCGCCAGATTGCTGTTCCGGTTTTATGATGTGAGCGGAGGGTGCATCACGATTGACGGACAGGATATCCGCGATGTCACCCAGGACAGCCTGCGCAGGAATATCGGTGTTGTGCCCCAGGATACTGTGCTTTTTAACGACACGATCCGTTATAACATCGGATATGGCGATCCCGACGCCTCGCCGCACCAGATTGAACAGGCGGCTCGTGACGCGGCAATTCACGATTTTATCGAAACTCTGCCGGACGGTTACGATACCATCGTCGGAGAGCGCGGGCTGAAACTGTCGGGGGGCGAGAAACAGCGGGTCGCAATTGCCCGCGCGATCCTCAAAAACCCGCCGATCCTGATACTGGATGAAGCAACATCCGCGCTTGATAGCGGGACAGAGCGCGACATACAGGACAGCCTGCGCCGCCTGTCCGAAAACCGGACGGTCGTCACCATTGCACACCGGTTGTCCACGATTATTGATGCTGATGAGATTTTGTTGATGCAGGATGGCCGCGTAGTAGAACGCGGCGCACATAATGTACTTCTGTCACAGGGCGGACTTTACACGGAAATGTGGCAACGGCAGGAAGCTGGAGAGGCCGCGTAAAGGTCTGTTAACCATTTAAATTTAATAAATTTAAGTGTTTTGCTTTCCGGAGTGTGTCTATGGGTGTGAACGCCACTGAACCCCGTGATGTATTGTCCCGTATTGCCGCACAGAAAACGGTAACGATCGAAGATGTGCTGGTGATGCGGCGCCGGATTTGGCCGGATGGCCGGATTACGAAGCCAGAAGCGGAAATCTTATTTTACCTGCACTCTGTTGTTGAAGACAGCTGTGCTGAATGGGACGATTTTTTCGTCGAGATTTTAACAGCATGTCTGGTCGACGAGGCACATCCGGAGGGGTATGTTTCCGAGGCTGATACGACCTGGCTTGAAAGTCATATCGCCCTGGACGGAAAACTGCCCGGTGCTATTGAGCTGGAATTGCTGATCTCAATATTGGAGAGGGCTGTTCATGTGCCGCACCGCCTGGAAATTCTGGCGCTGGTCACAATCCGGAATGCGGTCCTTGGAGGGTACAAAGCGCTGGTGTCAAACCAGGACCTGCAAAAGGGAACAATCGATGATCCTGAAGCCGCGTTGTTGCGGCGGGTACTGTATTCGACATCCGGTGCGCGTTCTGATGCGATCAGTTTTGATGAGGCAAAACTAATTTATGATCTCGATCGTCACAGTGATCAGGAGCAGGTTTGCCTGACCTGGACGACTGTGTTTGTGACAGTTATGTCCGGATATCTGCTCGATCAGTCAGGGTACCGGGCACCGGAGCGCGCCCGTCTTAAAA
This sequence comes from uncultured Neomegalonema sp., assembly GCA_937927905.1. Taxonomy (GTDB): domain Bacteria; phylum Pseudomonadota; class Alphaproteobacteria; order Rhodobacterales; family Rhodobacteraceae; genus JAHDDY01. The sequence continues at coordinate 9,829 of CALFWP010000031.1, read as the reverse complement.
AAATAGACACCTGGCTCAATCGCCCAAGCACCGGAGTTACGGGGTTTTCATCTGCTGTATCCGTAAAAAAGCCGAAGGTCATGCGTTCCGGACGACAGGTTACAGACATTAAAACCGCATTCAGCGAATTTTCACCTCTGAAAGCCGCATACGCGGCACCGGCGGCAAATGATTATGGCGGTGGACAATCGCGGTTCAGCCCGGAAGGGCAATGGCTCGTTGATGAGTTATGCCGTACAGAGCCGTTGACACCGAATGAGCGCGCATTGCTGGTGTTTTTGCGGATCGGAAAGTATGATGTCCATCCCGCACTGATGCAGGTTATCAGGCGCAGCAAATAACATCACCAGCGCAGCTCACGGCATTCAATATTTTATTTCAGCTTTTCCCAGTTGGCCTCTGCCTTTTTGATCATTTCATCCGGTCCCTTGTCGAAAAAATCACGACCAACGGGGCGTGCAAAAAGGTAAAGTTTATCGCCTCTGATACGCCAAACCTCAGGATCGCCTTTGAAAACCCGTCCCAGTGACATGGCCCGGGCGCAATAGCCGCCGAACTGGGGTGAGTAATACTCCGGATCAGCCCGGAACAGCGCCGCCTCTTCATCCGTTTCAAAACGCCATGTTGCGCCTTTCCATTTCACGACCGATGAAGACGTTCCTTTGCGCGGGGTGCCATGGCGGAAATAAGCGGTGGTGTCATACCCCTTGATGGCATTGCCGTTCACTTTTGCAATTCTATCACCGGCCATGGCCGGGAGCGGGAGGACAATTGCAGCTGTAAAGGCTGTCATATGCATCATGGTGCGGCGGTTCAGACTTTGTGACTGTTTCGTGTCCATGGAGGTTCCTGGCAATGTGGATTACTGCATTAATATAGTATCATGCCGAATTTGACGTAAAAAGCTGTTTGGATTGAAAGTCCCGCATCTCCGCAGATTGTGATTGATGGCGAATGATCGGGACGCGTCCGCTTGTTGCCGTGATTCTGTTTCGGGGAACAAATCAGGGTGATATTCCGGACGAACAATCCCTGAAAAAACATGATTTTGCGTGATGATGTGAAAAAAAATCTGAGCGCTTTGTTGTTACAGATCTGATTTTAATGCCTTTTTTATGTATATTTGTATGCGTCGTCAGTGTGGGAACAAAAGGGGTTGACTTGAGATTATATGTTGAACATTAATAGAACACATTGGCAATATGCTGTAGGGCGTTGAAATGACACAAAATATTGTAGTGAAAAAACCAAGGGGCGACCGGTCTGCAGGTCAGAAAATAAACTGCGCTTTCATGCGGAAAGTTAAAGACCGCGCACATGATGGCGGTTTTCTGGCTGCGGTTCTTGTTTTCACAATGCTCTTGCCCGTCGCACATGGTCTGGCCCGTGTTCATGACAATGCCGGTTTCGTTAATCAGGCACAGATTGAGGCAACGCGGCAGGCTGTCATGAATCGCAACAAAAAATTACAAGAACAAAAAGTGAATAAATTTGATGATTACAAAATGCGGATGGCTATATTAAGCAGGCATAACTTTCCGGTAATGCCGCGTACAAACCCTCTGCCGCGGGCAAAGCCGAACACGCTGAAAACCATGCGCAAACAGGTGCTGAATTCGATCGCTGCAGAAACGGCGATCCGTGAAGGTGTGCCGGTCCGTTTGTTTCTTGCGCTTGTTCATGCGGAAAGTTCATTCAATCCGAGGGCACGCAGTCCTGTTGGGGCCATCGGACTGACACAGCTGATGCCGGCTACCGCAAATGAGCTGGGAGTGAATCCGTATGACCCGATTCAAAATCTGACAGGCGGGGCACGGTATCTGAGACAGCAATATGAGCGCTTCGGGTCATGGCAAATGGCACTTGCCGCGTATAACGCCGGGCCGACGCGGGTTGCCCGTCTGGGGCGTATTCCGAATATCCGCGAGACAAAAAACTACATCAGGAAGATTATAACGATGGCGTCTCTCTAATCGGTGTTACGCCTGATCAGCTTTATTCCGGTAAGCATCGGTTTGATCAGGTTTTCCCGCTTCCAGAGCAGATAAAACAGGATGGCAAGAATATGTATTCCGATCAGAGCCATAATGACGCGCGAACCGGTGTGGTGAAGGGATGTCATAGTCAGGACCGTTGATCCGCCAGCATAACCGGCAAGCGGCCCCTCGGAAAACAGGCCGTCATCTTCGGAAAAAAGACCTGTAATTACCTGAAACAGCAAAGCGGTGATCATTGCGAGTACGGACAAAGCGCCCAGAGGATTATGTCCGGCAATGCCGCTGGGGTGCCTTTTCCTCAGGGTGGCGGTGTATTTGAAAAACCGTTTCGGTGACGGGAACAATGCCCTGATGCGCGACGGTTTTGATCCGGTGAACCCCCATAATATCCTGAATGCCAATAAAGCTGCGGTGGCATACCCTGCGTAAAAATGCAGTTCGATGGTCGAAAATTCGCGGAATTCCCCGAGATAAAGCCCCGTGATAACGGTCATAACAAGGGCCCAGTGGAACAGACGCGTCGGGATGTCCCACACTCTTTTTTCAACGAAAACCGCATCCGGATTTTCACCTCCGGATGCGCTGGCCTTCATATCAAAAATCCTTGGAGCGATAGGTTTCGTGACATCCTTTGCATGATGCGCCCAGGGCTCCGATATTCGCGCGCAGTTTGTCCAGGCCATCGCCCGCGGAAGATGCAAGTGTCGCAGAGGCGTCTGCAAATGCCTTATGCTTGTCTTTGATTGCGGGGAAGGTGGACCAGATCACAGGCAATGCGCGTGTAATGCCCGGGCGGTCTGCTTTGCTGGAACCCTGCGGCCACATGCTGGAGGTGGTCATATTCGCAAGGGCTTCAAGGTTGGATGCATGAGCCTTTGCTTTTGTTGCATCGTAGTCAATGTCGCCTTTGGCCATTCCGAACAGCGCACCAGCATTATGTTTGACAATCTGGTAATATCCCTGCCGGGCCTTGATTGCGCCATCGATATCATCTGCAAGTGCTGGTGTTAGTGCGGTTGTTGCACCTGCGATTGTAAGTGCCAAGATTGTAAGGCGCATTATTTGTACTCCCTGAATTCTGATTACTACAGAGAGTAAGCCTTTCTTGACGCTTGGCCAGTCCGGTATTCTTGACGGATGACCGCCTTCTGTAACAATATAGTGAAATGCAAGGCTGTCCTACGCCGGAGCGATATTCCATACAGGTCTCTTTTGAACACGCCAGCCCATGTTTTCCTGGCCGCAGCGATCGCGGCGAAATCCGGTGCATATGCCCGCAATACTGCTCTGATTTCCGGAGCACTATTCCCTGATGTCTCGATTTTTTTTATGGTCGGATGGGAGCGTTGGGTAAACCGGCTGAGTTTCGAACAGATCTTCGGGAATGCTTATTTTTCAGGCTTTTGGCAGGAAATATTTGCCGTTAACAATTCCGTGCCTGTGTTCGCATTGATTTTTCTGTGCGGTCTGGTTTTGAAAAAGGACTGCTTGTGGGTCTTCGGATTTGCTGCGCTATTGCATGTGCTGTGTGATCTGCCTTTGCATCATGATGACGGGCGCCCGCATTTCTGGCCCTTTACGAATTGGATTTATGAAAGTCCGGTCAGCTATTGGGATCCCCGGCATTACGGTGAGGTGGTCGGAATTGCGGAAGCCCTGGTATCCTGTTTATGTGCGGTTGTGCTGTTAAAAAGGTTCAGTACAAAGCTGACGGCAGTGGTGATTATTGCGGCGCTTGCCTCGGAGCTGGTTTTTTCAGTCGGCGGGCATTTGGTATATGGTTAGGACTTTTTGTGGCATCATCTATTGATGGCGGTGTTCGTATGCTCCGCTTTGTGCAGTCATTATTTTTTCTGGCGTTGTGTGTCGTCGTAATATCAATGGTTATCCCCGCGGCGGCGGTGCCTGATACGTTTGATATAAGTGATAAAATACTTCATTTCATTGCATATTTCGGCCTCGGACTGCTTGGGGGGACCGGTTGGCCGGAGCGCCGTTATTCGTTGATTGTGACCATGCCGCTGTTTGGTATGGTGCTTGAGTTCGTGCAGGGCGGATTTGTTCCGGGGCGGTCTTTTGACTGGTTTGACGGTCTGGCCAATGCATTTGGTGCCTTTGCGGGAATTGCGGCATCATATACCGCGCGTAAAATATTATTTGCCTCGTCCTGATGCGGGTGCGAGGTTCGGGCGCTGGGAGGAACGTCGCATATGAAAATTCTGGTTCTGCAACATGCAAGCTGTGAACACCCGGGTATATTCCGCGAGTTTCTGAAAGAGGACGGCCATGAATGGCTTGCGGTGGAATTGGATCAAGGGGAAACGGCACCACCGCTGGACGGGTTTGATGCGCTCTGGGTCATGGGCGGGCCTATGGATGTCTGGCAGGAGGATGCGCATCCGTGGCTGCAAGAGGAAAAGCGGCTTATAAGGGATGCCGTAAAGGAACGCGGGATGCCTTTTCTGGGATTGTGCCTCGGACATCAATTGCTGGCAGAGGCGCTCGGCGGGGCGGTTGGACCTTCTGAGATACCCGAAATTGGTGTTTTGCAGGTTAAACAAACGGAAGAGGGCGTGCAGAGCGTTATTCTGGACGGTTTACCGATGGTTATGGACTGCCTGCAATGGCATTCGGCGGAGATTAAAAAGCTCCCGGAAGGCGCAAAAGTTCTGATGACCTCGGATGCCTGTCCGGTACAAGCCATGTCATGGGGACCGCGTGCATTTTCGGCCCAGTTCCATGTCGAAATTGAGGCGGATACAGTGGAAACCTGGGCGAAAATTCCTGAATATCATGCTGCTCTGATCAAGGCTTTGGGGGAAAGTGGTCCAGAAAAGCTGAAGTCTTATTGCGATGCGCATATGGCCGGTTTCGCAAAAAATGCCGAGCGGCTGTACATCAATTGGTTACAAACGACTGCACGGGTGTAGAGGGCGTGCATACAGGTCCCGTATTAAGCAGCAGGTGCCCGTATTAAGTCTGTGCCGCCTTCATAAGTGAATTCCGCGCTGCTGACAGATGATCTTTCATCGCCTGTGCTGCGCGTTCGGGTTGCCGGTCGCGGATTTCATCAAAAATCCGGCGGTGCTCATGGTTGTATCCGGCAATCATGGAATCACTGAGTGTCAGATTGCGCATATGGGCCCATTGCGCATGGGTGCGGGTATCGGCCACTTTTTGCATCATCCAGATCAGCATGGGATTCCTTGTCGTTTCGGCGAGCAGCATGTGAAATGCCTCATCCGCTTCTGAAAACGCATCGGAGTCGCCGTTCCATTGTTCCATGCGGCGCAGGGTCTGTTCGATTTTCATTAAATCCCGTCCTGTCGCATGAAGCACCACAAGGCGGCAGATATGGGGTTCGAGAGCAAAGCGCGCATCGACAAGTTCCAGCGGCCTTGTCGCCTCGGTCACTTTCGGGGGGCTTTTGTCGTTATAGGTTACATAAGTCCCGCTTCCGGCCCTGCGCTCGACATAGGCCATTTCCTCAAGTTGCCGCAATGCCTCCCGCAATGTGCCACGCGCAACGCCGAAGGCATCGGACAGGTCGCGTTCCGCCGGCAGACGCTCGTTATGAAGGTATTTGGAATCGGCGATGTCACGCCTCAGAGCCGAGACCACTTGCGCGGCATTTCGTTTTTTTCCGGTCGGATGCATATGGCGATTCCCAGATTGGTTTTATGAAATTGTGCCAAATATGAGCCAAAATTGCAAATTGGTTGCATATTGTAGGAAAACTGGTCTAGAAATCCGGATATAAAAACAGAGCGCATCGAATCGCCTGTATAAAAGTTTCAGTCCAATTGCGGACCAAGGGGAGAGAAATAGTGGCGAAAGCACCTGCCAAAAAATCATCATCAAAGCGTAGCAACCGTCCTCATATGGACCTGGATGATTTCGTAAATGCACCCGGTCGTGCTGCCAAAGTCAAAGAAGTCCGGAAGATGATTGACCGGATGGGGATCGAGTATCTCTATCTACAGTTTGTCTCGGTCACCGGCAAAATCATGGGTAAAGGTATTCCCGCAGACCACTGGGAATCTGTCGCTGAAAAAGGCTTTCAGCTCGTTTATGGCGCGACCATGAACCTGTTCCTGAACCGGTCCGGCGAATATCTTGGTTATGGACCGGAAGCGGCGGAGCTGGTTGGTATCCCTGAGCCAGAAACTTTTATGCAATTGCCATGGGCGCCCAAAATCGGCCGGTTTTATTGCACGCTGTTCCGTAACCGCGAGGAAAAAGAAAACCCTGGCGGATATTTGACATCGGATTGTCGTGGCAACCTGCGCCGACTGCATGATGATTTCCAGAAAAAGCACGGACGCCAATTGCGCATCGGAACCGAGCCGGAAATGATGTGGCTTAAATACGATGAAAACGGTAAGCCCGGAGACGGATACTCGAAGCCTTACTGCTATCACATCGACCAGTTTGAAAGCCTGCGTCCCGTCACGTTGAAAGTGATCGAGTATGCTCGCAAAATGGGTCTGGATATGATCCAGGGTGATCACGAGGACGCGCCCGGTCAGCTTGAACTGAACTGGATGTTCGATGATGTGTTGCGGAATGCGGACCGGTTGACGACGTACCGTCAAATCTGTGCACAGGTCGCCCGTGAATTCGGTATCTTCGCGTGCTTTATGACAAAGCCGTTTATGGGTGTTTCGGCAAACGGTTGTCACCATAACATGTCACTTTGGACAGGTGGTAAAGATGAGTTTCAGGTCATCGGCAATGATCCGAAGGATCTGCCTGGCATGAAAGACAATTACATGTACGTGAAGGGCGGTGAGAATACCTTCATGCCGGATGATGACGATCCGCAAATGCCTGGCAAGGACGGTCTTGAGGCAATCGGCGGTGTTGTACATCACCTGCAGGCGTTGACTTCCGTGGGCTGCTCTACGGTGAATTCATATCGCCGTCTTTGGGATACCGGTTTCTGGGCGCCTGTCTTTGCGGATTGGGGTTTCCAGAACCGGACAACAGGCCTGCGGGTTTCGGCACCGGGTCGCTTCGAATACCGCTCAGTGGATTCAATGGTGAACCCGTACATCATGGGGTCGACGCTGCTTGCCGCCATGGATGACGGCATTGACAATAAACTGGACCCGGGCGAGCCGGAAGAGCGCAACATCTATGAGGCGATCAAGGAAGGCAAAGATGTAAAAAAGCTGCCAATGACACTTGGCGAGGCTTTGGCTCATCTCGAAGCGGACGAGGTGGTACAGCGCGGTATGCCGGGCGAAATGTACCGTCTCTACCACGAATATAAGACAGACGAATATGAGCGTTCGATGGCGACCGTCACCGAGCTCGACAAAGAAATGTACATGGAGTGCCTCCCCTAAGACGGGTTGGTAGTTTGCAACAGATAACGGCGGGGGCCTCTCCGCCGGACAGGAAACGTGCGGCCTGATTTTTGGTCGCGATTTTAGGAGGTTCAGCCAATGTGCGGCATTGCCGGACTTATTCATCGGGGAAAAAGCTCGGGCGTCGGCTCCGAGATGACGTCGATGCTCACTGCGCTTAAACACCGTGGCCCCGACTCCACAGGTTTTGCCATTTACGGCGAGCCTAATTCGGGTGACTACGTGATGCGTTTTAAAGTCGCCGAACAGGAGGATATGGCCTCCGGTTATGATATGGGTGATAAGATTGCTTCACGGATTGCGGAAGTTGAAAAGCGCCTCGGCGAGCATAAAGCTACGATCAAATCAAAAGACGAAGCCACACCATATGCGATGCGTTATGTTATCTCACATGACGGCGACACGGAGGCGATGGCGCGCTATATCGAGGATGTAGAGGGTACGGAAATTCTCAGCCTTGGCAATGCGCTGGAACTTATCAAAGATCTCGGTGACGCAAATGTTGTCGCCGATCAGTATGGCTTGCGTGAGTTCAAGGGCACACACGGTATTGGTCATACGCGTATGGCCACGGAGTCCGATGTGGATATCCGTTCGGCACACCCTTACTGGGCGTTTCCGTATAACGACGTTGCCGTAGTTCATAACGGGCAAATTACAAATTACTGGCTGAAGCGTCGCCAGATGGAGAAGAAAGGGCATCGTTTCATGTCCTCTTGCGACTCCGAATTGCTGGCGGTTTATACTGCGGATAATCTGGCGAACGGTGCAACACTGGAAGACAGCCTGAAAGCCTCGATTGAGGAAATCGACGGCGTGTTCACATATCTTGTGGCTACGAAAGACAGCCTGGGCATGGCGAAGGACACGATGGCAGCAAAGCCGCTTGTTCTTTACGAATCCGACGACATGATCGCGATGGCCTCCGAAGAGGTCGCCATCCGCGCAATTCTGCCCCAGGAAATCGACACCTACGATCCCTATGATGAGGAGATCCGCGTATGGAAAGCATGAGCGTAATGGCGTCTGACATGGGGTATGATCCCCGTGACGGTCAGACCAGAGATCAGATAGAGGGCACAACACAGGAGGATCGCGCGCGCGACCTCGGCATGATGTCCGAACAGCTCAAGAACCGCTCGATGGAAGTGTTCTTCGAGGTCGGTGAAGATGAAAATCTGACCTACCCATGGGCACCTGATGTCGACTTCAACAAGCGAACCGAGCTTGATTGTGAGGGCAAGACCACCACGGAAGTGAACAAAGACATCTACAGCCTGATGGAAGAGGGCTACGGAACAATTGTTCTGCAAAATCCGCGCGGTATGCACTCGGTCGGTGTCGGCATTCTTAACCGTTTGAATTTGATCGTCGAAGGTTCGATCGGATATTTCGGTGTCGGTCTGATCGACGGTCCGAATGTACGTATTAACGGTCGCGTCGGCTGGTCTTGCGGCGAAAACATGATGTCCGGCACGGTTGTCATCGAGAAGAATGCCGGATCTACGTTCGGAGCAGCGATGCGTGGCGGTGATCTGGTCTGTAAAGGCTCGGTCGGTTCCCGTACCGGCATCGATCAGAAAGGCGGCACGATTATTGTAGGCGGTGACACCGGTGCGTTTTCCGGTTTTATGATGCAGCGGGGCCGGATGGTCGTTTGCGGCAATGCCGGTAAAAACCTCGGCGACTCGATGTATGACGGCACGATTTATGTCGGCGGCGAGGTCCGGGATTACGGCGTGGATGCAATCCCTGCAGAATTGACCGACCTGGATAAAGCCTGGCTGACACGTAAGCTTACGCAATATGATCTGATGCCTGAAAACGGCGTAGATCACTTCACTAAGATTGTCGCCGGAAAACAGCTCTGGAACTACGACAACCTTGAGCCGAACGAGAAAAAACTCATTTTGTAAGGAGCCTTTAGATGGCAGACGGAGATACCCCGGCGCATCTGGCGCCAGCACGGCCGAAACGTGATACGAACCGCCTCGGAAACAGCTTTGTGTTTCCGCCGCATGTTATGGATGACATCCATATCAAGTCCGAACTCGGACGCTACCGGATGCGCGGTTTTTCATTGTTCAAGAAAATCCCGCATTGGGATGACCTGACATTTTTGCCCGGAACTTTGACACGCTTTGTGATCGAGGGCTACCGCGAGAAATGTGAGACGCGCACCATCATCGGTCCGCGTGCAAAGCGTCCGCTTGATCTGGATATTCCGGTTTACATTACCGGTATGTCTTTCGGTGCGTTGTCTTTTGAAGCTAAAACGGCACTGGCACGCGGCGCTACCATGGCCGGTTCCGCGACATGCTCCGGTGAAGGCGGCATGATCCCTGATGAGCGCCGCTATTCAACCAAGTGGTACTATCAGTGTATCCAGTCGCGCTACGGCTTTAACCCGCACCATCTGCAATTGGCTGATGGCTGTGAGTTCTTCATCGGGCAGGGCTG
>CALFWP010000030.1 GCA_937927905.1 uncultured Neomegalonema sp. | reverse complement strand
TCCTTAAGTTCCTGAAGCTTCAGGGACGTCATTTCCATAATGTTAGCTTTCGCGGGGAGATTTTTGAGGCCTTTAACCCGCCGCATAGAAAAGCAGCCGGCAAAATACAGACTTTAACCGCAGCAGAACACTGCGTCTGAACGACACAGGAAATACGTTCAAATTACAATTTGTGTCAAGTGATTATCAGTGCGTTAAAACGGCTTGAAGACAACAAAACCGACAATTGCGATCATTAGAACTGTCGGAACTTCGTTCAGAAGACGGAATTGCTTTCCGGATTTTCCACAGGTATCCGCAGCAAGCTGTTTACGCCACTTCCCGCACATTCCGTGAAACGCTGTCATTGCAAGAACAAGAAACAGTTTTATAAAAATCCACTTCTCGGCAGATACATCGACAATCGCAACGATCAAAGCCAGACCGGACAACCATGTAACGATCATAGCCGGATTCATAATCCGGCGCAGAAGTTTGACCTCCGCCGTCTCATACTCGGCTTTAACTTCGGATGAGGATGTCTCCACATGATAAACAAACAAACGTGGAAGATAGAGTAACGCGGCCATCCAACTGATGACAGCAATGATATGCAGCCATTTGATCCAGAGATAATAATCCGCCATTATCCGCGTATCCGTTTCAGAAGAGCTTCAACATTGGCTGTATCCGCATCCGGTGTAATACCGTGCCCCAGATTAAAGATATGCGGGCCGCCGGACAATGCCTCTAGTATCCGATCAATATCGGCAAGCATAGCGTCCCCCCCCGTGACCATGTGCATAGGCTCAAGATTACCCTGAACTGTACAATGGGACTGGATTTCCCGTGCGGCCCATTCCGGCGATTCCGTCTGATCTAGACTGATGCCGTTGACCCCTGTTGCCTTGGCGAAATCGGCATATTCAGAGCCGACACCGCGCGGAAATCCGATAATCGGTGTATCCGGATGCGCTACACGAACTGCGTTTACGATTTTGACCGTCGGCGCAATACAATATTTATCAAAGCTGTTCGGCGCCAGCGCGCTCGCCCAGCTGTCAAAAATCTGAACAGCTTCGGCTCCGGAATCGATTTGCCGGATCAGATAATGGGACACCGCATCCGACAGAACATCAATGAGACCGGAAAACCGCTGCGGGTCGGAAAACATCAGACGCCGCGCCGCCGCCTGTTCATCCTTACCCCGCCCCGCAATCATATAGGTTGCCAGAGTCCAGGGCGCACCGGAAAACCCGATCAGTGCTGTTTCTTTCGGCAATTCTTCGCGCAGCCGGCCGACCGTTTCGTAAACCGGTTTCAGGTGGTCATGAAATGTCTCAAGGTTCAGAACCGGTAACGCTTCGTCAGATCTCAGAGGATTAAGACGCGGTCCCTCACCTGTTTCAAACCAGACATCCCTGCCCATCGCGTGAGGCACCACAAGAATATCCGAAAACAGAATAGATGCGTCGAAGCCGAAACGCCGGATCGGTTGAAGGGTGACTTCCACTGCATGATCCGGCGTGTAGCAAAGGTTTAAAAACCCGCCCGCTGTTTCCCGTGTCGCCCTGTATTCCGGCAGATAACGTCCTGCCTGTCTCATAAGCCATACAGGGGGTGTGTTGAGAGTTTCACCCCTCAGGGCACGGATCAGGAGTTTTTCATCTGTTTTCATGGATACTGTGTTTCGCGTTTCTGCCGTTGGCGCAAGAGGTGTTCATAAAGAATCTGTTCTCTTTTTCTTTATTCAAAAGAAATTTTTAAATTTAGAATTGTTCATGAATCCCTGTGGATAACGGGTATTAATATTCATTAAAATTTTGTTAACGGAGTTATTCATGTACCATTATGATACGATATACATCAATGAGGTGTTATAAATTAACTAAATTTTCATGGAGATTAATAAATCGTTAATAAAAATCAGATTGAGCAAATACCGCAACACATCTTGTTATTTTTATCCCCGTTTTTCACAGATCGCTATTTTGATAACTGCATAGACAGAACGACTCATGGAACGGAATTCTGAACAGGGGGATGGAATCCACATTCGGACTGGGAAAGCGCAGTTATTCCCGCTATCCACAGGGCTATGTCTCATATGCACCGCATACACATGATCTCGGACTCTACCGGTGAAACCATCTCGCTGGCCCTGCGTGCAACGGTCGCAATGTTCAAGGATGTGAGTGTCAGCTACCGGCGTCATGTAATGATTCGCAGTCCTGAATCGCTGGACGAGGCTCTTGATGCGATTGCGGAAGAACCGGGCCTTGTTTTTCACACTGTGGTCGAGTCCGATCTGCGCGCACGTCTGGAACGCCGTTGTCACGAGATCGGTGTCTTGGCGGTGCCATTTCTTGATCCGCTGATTTCAACACTGACATCTTATTTCGAAACTAGTGCCGCAATGAGACCGGGGGCACAGCATGCGGTGGATGAGCGGTATTATTCCCGCGTTGCGGCGCTTGATTTTGCAATGGCCTATGATGACGGTCACTTGTCCGAACGGCTCCGGGAAGCGGATGCCGTTCTGATCGGGGTAAGCCGGACATCCAAGACCCCAACCTGTGTGTATCTTGCAGTGCGCGGGATTAAGGCGGCGAATGTCCCGCTGATCCCCGGGCGGGAACCGCCTGCGGCACTGATGGCGCTGGATAAATCAGGGCCTGTCGTTGTCGGCCTGACAGCAAAGCCGGGTCGTCTGGCGCAGATCCGTCAGAACCGTGTCGATGCCCTGAGCCATGACCGGGCAACGGATTATGTCGATCCAGATGCCATCAGGCGTGAAGTAATCGAAGCGCGCCAACTTATGGAACAGATCGGGTGTCCGATTATTGATGTTACCCGACGTTCGATTGAAGAAACTTCGGCTGCGATCCTGCAACTGGTCGAAGCGCGCCGAACAGAGCAGTCCCGATGAGCCTTATTCTGGCATCTTCCAGCAGGACCCGCGCGCTGATGCTGCGCAATGCGGGGCTGAACCCGGAGATTATTCCGTCCTGTGTGGATGAAAACCGGACCAAGGCTATCTTCCGCTGTGACGGAAAATCCGCTTCCGCGCTTGCAATGGCACTGGCGGCGGAAAAGGCGCAGGCGGTTGCGGAGCAGCACCCCGGGCGTCTGATCCTCGGGGCGGATCAGGTGCTGGAATTTAACGGCGAAACATATGACAAGCCAGAAACGATGGACGAGGCGCGTGCGCAGATGAAAATGCTGCGCGGAAACCGGCACCGTCTGATCAGTGCTGCCGTTCTTATGCGTGATGATTCTGTTCTTTGGAAGGGAGAAGGATCAGCGGCACTACACATGCGTGATTTTTCCGACGGATTTATGGACCGGTATCTTGCCGGTATCGGAGAAGCGGCTTTGTGGTCGGTCGGCAGTTATCAGATTGAGGGCCATGGCGCGCAATTGTTCAGAGCCATCGAAGGGGATTACTTTTCGATACTCGGCCTGCCACTTCTGGATGTTCTATCGGCTTTGTGGCGTGAGGGGGAGATAATGGAATGAGGACGCAATGAGTGGACATCACGGTGTTGCGCCTATGGCTTTTGTAGCGGGCTGGCCTATCGGACATACCCGCTCGCCGGTGCTGCATGGTCATTGGTTGAAACGGTACGGGCTGGCCGGACATTACCTGGCTTTGCCCATTGCACCGGAAGATTTTGAAGGCGCGGTGCGGATGCTGGACAAAATCGGATTTGCCGGCGGCAATGTCACGATCCCGCATAAGACGGCTGCGTTTGATCTTGCAGATGAAGCCAGTGAACAGGCCCGGCGCCTGCGGGCCGCGAATACGCTTATTTTTGATCCGGAGCGCGGAATTATTGCCGATAATACCGACGGTTTTGGGTTTATGGAAAACCTGCGCAGTTATCAACCGGACTGGCAGGCCGGTGACAAACCGGTCACTGTGCTGGGTGCGGGCGGTGCATCGCGGGCGATTGTTGCCGCTCTGCTTGATGCCGGTGTGCCGGAGCTGCGTCTGGCCAACCGTACGAAGGAAAAGGCGCAGGCCATTGCGGAGGAGCTTGGCGGCCATATCACTGTTGTTGACTGGGCGGAGGCGGATGACGCCCTGTCCGGGGTTTCTTTGGCTGTAAATACGACAAGCATGGGCATGACGGGGGGACCGCCACTGACACTGACACTTGGCGGGCTTGACAAAGGTGCTGTGGCCACTGATGCGGTTTATGCTCCGGTTGATACGCCGTTTTTGCAGCGCGCCCGTAAACAGGGTGCAAAGACCGTCGATGGCCTTGGAATGTTGCTCCATCAGGCGCGTCCCGGTTTTGTCGCCTGGTTCAGGCATGAGCCGGTGGTGGATACGGACCTGCGCCGGGCAGTACTGGACGGATGAGCATGATTGTGATCGGTCTGACCGGCTCGATCGGTATGGGTAAATCAGCTACGGCCCGGATGTTCGCCGATGAGGGAATACCGGTTTATGATGCGGATGCAGCTGTTCATGCGCTTTATGCAAAGGACGGTGCGGCGGTCGGCCCCCTCGGTGTGCTTGTGCCGGATGCGGTCGTGGACGGTACTATTGACCGGGATATCCTGCGCAAGGCTGTTTTCGGAGATGACACACTGCTGCAAAGGATAGAGGCGGTGGTGCATCCGTTGTTGAAGGATAGCCGCAGGGAGTTTTTTTCCGCAAATCTCGATGCGCCGGTCGTTCTGTTGGATATTCCGCTTCTGTTTGAAACCGGCGGCGATAAAAATGTTCATAAGATCGTGGTTGTGTCCGCACCGCCGGATGTTCAGCGCCAGCGGGTTCTTGCGCGGCCCGGCATGACCCCTGAACGGTTTGAAGCAATTGTCGCCAAACAGATACCCGATGCTGAAAAGCGTGCGCGTGCCGATTTCATTATTGATACAAGCGGCGGGTTCGAGGCCGCCCGCCTTGCGGTTCAGGTAGTTCTTACAGCAATACGCCGGGAGGCTGATGAATGAGTGAAATCCGCGAATTGGTTCTCGATACCGAAACAACCGGCCTTGAACCGGGCGAGCACAGGATTGTCGAGATCGGTGCGCTTGAGCTGATCAATCATATCCCCACGGGGCGGACCTATCATCAGTATATCAACCCAAAACGTTCGATGCCTGCTGAGGCGGAGGCAATCCACGGTATCACCGAAGTATTTCTCGCTGATAAGCCGGTATTCGAAGATATCGCACAGGATTTTACTGATTTTATCGGATCCGGAACGCTGGTGATCCATAATGCGAAATTCGATGTGAAATTCCTGAATTTCGAATTGCAGCGCGTGAATAAAGCACCGATCAGCTTTGATCGTGTGATTGATACGCTTGAGATGGCGCGAAACAGGTTTCCCGGTGCGCAAAACAGCCTAGATGCCTTGTGTCGCCGGTTTCGCGTCGACAGTTCGAAGCGTGTGAAACATGGAGCATTACTCGATTCCGATCTGCTCGCGGATGTTTATATCGAATTGATCGGCGGGCGTCAGGGCGGCTTTTCGCTGGATAAAGATGTAAAAAAACAGGCGGCTCAAACCGCTGATACCGGCGGCGGCGACGCGGCCAGATCACGGGGCAAACCGCGTCCTGCTCTGTTAACCGACGATGAAAAGGCCGCACATAACGCATTTATCGAAACTCTGGGGGCCGCAGAAAAATGGAGCGGGGTGGAGACATAAAATGTCTGTTAACCATACTGACAAAACCGGTTGCAAAGCGTGCGCGAATCCGTATACATGCTTTTCTACGCTGACCACACTGGTCATGAGCGGGCGTAGCTCAGGGGTAGAGCGAAACCTTGCCAAGGTTTAGGTCGTGAGTTCGAATCTCATCGCCCGCTCCAGATTTCAACGGACACGTCTGATCAATTAATATTCTGATTTTGACTTGTTCCGTGTGATTCAGAATTTCCTTTTAAAAAAGTTTTAACCGCGTCTTGTATCGTATTTTTGTCGCGGGTTGAAGAATAACGTGCGTTGCAACGGTTTGAGGTTATAGGGTCGGGTTCTGAGATTTCAGAAAATCCGGAAGGACAGGAAGGACCCGATATGTCATTTTTCCCGAACACGCTGAAGGCTGTTGCAGCCTCGGCCATTTTTCTCGGCGGCATGGCAGCGAATGCCGTGGCTCAGGATATCAAGTTTTTTACGATCGGTACCGGCGGCACCGCCTTTACCTATTATCCGGTAGGGGGTGTGATAGCCAACGCGATTTCCAAACCGCCCGGATCACGCGAATGCGGACAGGGCGGCAGCTGCGGTGTCGACGGCCTGATTGCCTCGGCGGTGTCTTCGCGCGGGTCCGTGGATAATGTGAACGCGATTATTTCCGGCCTCAGGGATTCCGGCTTTGCCCAATCCGATGTGGCATTCTGGGCCTATACCGGAACGGGTACGATGGAGGGCAAAGAGCCTGCAACGGATCTGCGCACCATTGCCGCGCTGTTCGAAGAGCATATTCACCTTGTCACCCTCAAGGACCGGGGCATTTCCTCCGTCGCCGATCTGAAGGGTAAACGTGTTTCCGTCGATGAGCCTGGCTCGGGCACCTATGTCGATGCCGGTCTTATCCTTGAGGCAAACGGTCTGTCGCTGTCGGATATTACCGAGGAAAACCTCAAAGGTGCGGCGGCCACCGAAGCACTGCGCAACGGTAAAATTGATGCGATGTTTGTTGTCGCGGGCTTCCCGACCGGTGCGCTGGTCGAGCTGGCCTCGGCCGCTGATATGGCGCTTGTCCCGATTGACGGGGACGGTGCGAAAGCCCTGACCGATAAATACGGATTTTTTGCCGCATCGGATATTCCTGCTGATACCTATGAAGGTGTCGGTGCGACGACCACCGTTGCGGTCGGTGCCCAGTGGTATACATCCGCAAAAGCCGATGAAGACCTGATCTATAAGATCACAAAGGCGCTGTGGAACAAGGAAAGCCGCAAGCTTTTGGATGTCGGTCACGCCAAGGGTAAGACGATCACGCCGGATACCGCCTTGAACGGTATCGGCGTTCCGTTACATGACGGGGCCAAGCGTTTTTATAAAGAAGCCGGTCTGATCGAATAAAAACCGGCATATATTTGCGGCCCGGGCACACAAAATGCCCGGGCTTTTTTGTCGGCAGGAGAAACGTAAGTGACAATTGAAAAACCCGATACGCTGAGTGAGGATCAGCTTCAGTCACTGGAAAGAAAATACGACAGCGAAACCGCATTCCGCGCCATAGGGCCACGTATGGGATTTGTTATCGCGGCCTGTCTTGTCGCCATGTCGGTTTATCACTTTTCCGCATCGGGATTTTTGCTGATACGCGAGCTTTTGCATTTTGGCATTCATCTCGCTTTTGTCCTCGGCCTGACATTTCTGCTGTTTTCGTGGAAAAAAGAATTGACGGTGAAAGAGCCTGTAACGGGCAGGCTCTCTTTTGACGGTGTGCCGCTGTTTGATATCGCCCTCGCATTGCTGGCGGTGACGGCGGCAATGTATCTGCCTCTATTGCCCCCGGCGGAGGCGGCATCACGGGCGGGGAATCCGAATTTTACAGACACCTTTATGGGGTCGGTCCTGCTGTTATTCATCCTGGAAGCCGCGCGCCGGTCCATCGGGTATGTCCTGCCGCTCATCGCTGTGATTTTTATCCTATATGCGATTTTCGGCCGGTACGCGCCGGGTCTGCTCAAACACGGCGGCGTGCATTGGGCCGGTTTTGTGGACGGGATTTACGGCATTCAGGGCATTTACGGTATCGCCATCGGTGCGATGGCGAAATACGTCTTTTTGTTTATTCTGTTCGGTGTACTGGCGGCACGGATCGGCCTGGGTCAGCTGTTTATTGATCTGGCGACCATCGCCGCCGGACGCTATGCCGGAGGACCGGCCAAGGTCGCGATTTGTTCGTCCGCCTTTATGGGGTCGATTTCCGGATCTTCCATTGCAAACACAGTGACAACCGGAGCCTTGACGATACCGGCGATGAAAAAGGTCGGGTATCCGCCGCATTTTGCCGGGGCGACCGAAGCAACCTCTTCCACGGGCGGACAGATTACGCCTCCTGTGATGGGGGCAGCGGCCTTTATCATGGTCGATTTCCTCGGCATTCCCTTGAGGGATGTGCTGGCGGCGGCGCTATTTCCGGCATTCCTGCATTATTTCGGTATTTTCGTGATGGTGCATCTGGAGGCGAAAAAGCTGGGCCTGCGCGGACTTTCCGCCGAAGAGATGCCGCGCCTACGGGCTGTGCTGCGTATGAATTGGCTTGCGGCAGCACCGCTGATTATTCTTATTTATATGATCCTGTCAGGCCGAACGCCCGATTACGCCGCCGTCTATGCCATCATTGCTTGTGTCGTTGTCGGCTTTATCAAGCCTCATGACAGGATGACCCTTCCGGGCCTTTGGGATGCCCTGGCCGCGGGTGCGCGTAGTACAATTGCCATCGGAGCTGCAGCCGCCTGTGTCGGGATTATTGTCGGAGTGATCACCCTAACCGGTACCGGTTTTCGGATCGGGGCGATTGTCATTCAGACCGCGAATGACTTTGCCGCTATCGTCTCAGGCATTTGGCCGTTCAGCTTTTTCGACCTGCAACAATGGGCGCTGTTCTTTTCACTTCTGCTGGTTGCCATAGCCTGTATTGTCATGGGAGCCGGCGTGCCGACAACGGCCACCTATATCATTCTGGTCTCTGTCACGGCGGGAGCCTTTCAAATCCTGAATGTCGAGCCGATCGTCGCGCATTTCTTTGTGTTTTATTACGGGGTCCTGGCCGATATCACTCCGCCCGTGGCACTGGCGGCTTATGCTGCCGCAGGGATTGCAGGGTCCGATCCGTTCAGGACAGGGAATACGGCCTTCCGTCTTGGTATTGCCAAGGCGCTGGTGCCGTTTGTGTTTGTCTATTCTCCTGCGCTATTGCTGGTTGCGGACGGGTTTACCTGGTGGGCCTTTACCCACACATTAGCAGGCGCGATGCTGGGTATTGCCGCGCTTGGGATCGCGTTTTCCGGATACTGGTTGACGCATCTGAAACAGATTGAGCGATTGTATATCGCCATTGTTTCGCTGTTGTTTATCGCGCCCGGTGTGATGACGTTGTTGCTTGGGGTTGCTTTGCTGACACCGGTATTCGCACTACAAATCGCAAAACGCAGGCGTGGAGCATCTGTTTAATGTCAGGGATAAGATATCCGGTGTGAGATTCAATTTTTTATAGATATATATTAAAAATATACTTTATAAATTTTTTCTGTATGTAACCGCCCTGAATTACATCCGGAAAGCAAAGACACAATCCGTGAATGAGACAGCCAAACGCAAAGTGATTATAAACCAATGCCTTAATTTAAACCGCTGTGGTTTAAATCAGGGGACCAGCGGCAATATCAGCATCCGGCACCGGGGTGGAATGCTTATCACCCCGACCGCCCTGCCTTATGACGTTCTGGAGCCTGAAGATATTGTTTTTGTTGATGATGAAGGCAGGCCGGAGGGCCGCCATGCACCTTCTTCCGAATGGCGGTTTCACCATGATATTCTGGCGGGCCGTGAGGATGTAAATGCGGTTGTTCATGCCCATCCGCCCTATTGCACCATGCTGGCGATTATGGGCAAAGCCATCCCGCCGGTTCATTATATGATTGCATTGTTCGGCGGTACGGATATCCGCTGTGCCCCCTATGCACTTTACGGCACAGCCGAATTATCGGTTCATGCGGTCAAGGCGCTGGAGGGCAGAAAAGCGTGCCTTTTGGCCCATCATGGCATGATTTCCGTAGGCGCTTCCGTGAAACAGGCCTTTGCCCTTGCCGTGGAACTGGAGACGCTCGCGCGTCAGTATCACGGCTGCCTGCAAATCGGAGAGCCGCCGCTGTTAAGCGACGGGCAGATTGCTGAAGTCCTCGATAAAATCAGCGGTTACGGCCCCAACCGGTCCGTTGATAAGCAGCTATAGAACAAGCGCCGGAAGTTATTTCCGTGAAATCACATACGCCTCGTCATTGAACCACAGCCCGTCATGACGTTGCAGGATTTCGCGGGAAGCGGCAAGATAATGGGAGGCCAGTTTGGAGGGATCAAGGCGCTCTTCTTCGACCTGTGCCACATAGATCGCAGCATTCCACGCCGCATAAAGCGTTGATGTACCGATATTTTCCTCCACATCGGCGGGCAGCGTGTGCATGTGGTATCTGAAAATTGCATCATCATCGGAGCGGTAGTGGCACCGGTAATTCGTGGCCTCGTCGCCCAGGGTCATATCCACGGCCTTGAAGATATCCTCCCGCGTCGAGGTGAAGGGGCTATCATCCGGCCAGACTTTATTGACCAGCTCCATCCCGGGATCCTGTCCGTAGGAATGAATGCCCAGCATTCGTCCCCCCGGGCCGAGCGCGCGGACAAGCGGCGCGATGACATTACGGGCCTTTAACTCGGGCGGCACGCGAAGACGATAGGGTTGTGATGCGATGACAAGATCGAAATCAGCCTGCGCATTGTCCCTTTGCGGTATGATGTCATGCAGAAGAAATTTGTGATCCTCACGGTAAAGTACCAGTGTGACCGGCTTTTCATAAATGGGGTTTCCGGTTTTTTCACTGTGTCGTGTGGTCCAGTTCTCGCCGAGAAATTCGTTCAGTCCGGTGATCTGTTGATCAAATTCATGGGCGGTTGTGCCCTTCAGCGCGACTTCTTTCCAGACCATCGCCTTTTGACCGGCGGTGGTGCGGGGCTTGAGCCACGGGGCCTCTGCATAGAGCATATTGGTCAGGACCACGACCGTTGCCGGATGCTCGAACAGCCGGTCGGCCATTTTGGTCAGGGAAATGCGGATATCCTCAAGGCTGATTTCCTTGCCCGCGATGTAAAACGGGATGGTCGGAAAGCGCCCGTGCATCTCGCGCATGACCTTTGACAAAACACTGCCATCCCCGATACCGCCGTCAAAGACCCGTAGGGCAGGTGGAGCCGGCTTCAGAAAATCCAATTCTTCACCAACACGTTTGGCAACGGTGTCCTTTTCACTGCAGGTGTGAACGAACATCAGGTATTTCTGACGGTTATCAAAAAAGCGGGCATTTTTTGTTGCGCCACTTTTCCCGGTATCAGGTGAACTCATTGAGGGTACTTAGCTCGCGGAAAAGATGAATCATGAATATGAAACAGCTAAACACGTCCGGACAGTTCAGTCGATACATATATAGTTTACTTTATATAAATCATCCGGAAACCCTGAAAAGTTGTGCGTATCATCTTACCTGCTGCAATGCGCAGTGCATAACCGGACAGATTGGGTGTCCGCATGAAACGCATAAAATAGGGGAAAAACAGCCTTTTCCCTCTCGCCTAAACGGTTTTTTTATCAGAACTTGAAATGGTTCTTTTTTACAAAATATTGAAGATTAGCTGATCATCTTCTGCACGCGCCCAGAAAAGCCGGTGGATTCATGTGCGAAGTGCAACATGGGCATTGAAGCGGATATCGATGTTCTTGCCAAGCTCGGTAAGGAAGGCTTCGATTGGT
>CALFWP010000029.1 GCA_937927905.1 uncultured Neomegalonema sp. | reverse complement strand
GTATTCGAATTCGGCAATGCGCTGTTGTTGGCGTTCGGGGTCGAAAAAGATCACAGCCTCCGCTGCCAGCGCACCGTTCTTTGTGGCACCAAGGCACAAGACATCAACTCCTGCACGCCAGCTCATATCCGCAGGTGATGCATTGCCGGACACAAGTGCATTCGCAAAGCGCGTACCGTCCATATGCACAGCGCACCCGGCTTCGCGGGCCATGGAGGACAAAGCCGCAATCTCATCCGCACGATAAAGCGCACCGGCCTCAGTGACATTCGTCACACTCAGAACCGCCGGTTGTACCTGATGCACGCCTCCGGCTCCGGCGGTTTGCAGTGCGCGCCCGAGCAGGCGGGGTTCGATTTTGCCGTCCCCGCCGTCAATCAGGACAAGTTTAAGGCCGCCGCCGAAAAATTCCGGCGCGCCGCATTCATCCGCCTCGATATGTGCATGCCTGTGACAGAACACGGCCCCCCAGGGCGGTGCCAGACTTGCCAGAGATAATGCATTGGCCGCCGTTCCGGTCCCCACCAGGAACACCCGCACATCGGTTTCGAAAAGACGGGCAATGCGGGCCTCAACCTCCTGCATAATCGGATCGGCACCATAGGACGGCAGGGCGTCCGCATTCGCATCAAGAATGGCCTGCAGAATCTCCGGAGCCGCCCCGACAGAATTGTCACTGGTAAAGTACATGAGTCACCTGAACGAAAGTTATTTATCCGCACCGTATGCGCTGCCGAAAGTCCGCATGAAAACGGCATGTCTTGTCTGATGCAGAAAAATACACACCGCAACACCCTTTTACACATCAGCGTGGTGCGCATGCACGGGCAAAATTGTGCCCCGTGACAGACAATGACGGTTTGCCGTGATGTTTCACTTGCCCAAAAGCGTCAGGGTGGTTGAAATACACTCAAAAATCACGACACCGAGGGAGAATACGGAATGTCCAAAAGAGTCGCAATCATCGGGGCCGGTCCGTCCGGTCTGGCACAGCTGCGTGCCTTTCAATCCGCAAGGGCAAAGGGAGAAGATATCCCTGAAATCGTCTGTTACGAAAAACAGGATGATTGGGGCGGCCTCTGGAAATACACGTGGCGCACCGGTCTGGATAAATACGGTGAGGCCGTACACGGATCCATGTACCGCTATCTGTGGTCCAACGGCCCCAAAGAGGGGTTGGAATTCGCCGATTACACCTTCGAGGAACATTTCGGACGCCCCATCGCCTCTTACCCGCCCCGTGCGGTCCTGTTCGATTATATCGAAGGCCGCGTGAAAAAGGCGGGCATCCGCGACTGGATCAAGTTCAACCACACGGTCCGCCGCGTTGAAAAGAACGCGAACGGCAAATTCCGCGTTCTCGTGAATGACCTGGCCAATGACAGCGAACTGGACGAGGAATTCGACCATGTCGTGGTCGCCAGCGGTCACTTTTCCACACCGAACGTGCCGCATTATCCCGGTTTTGAAAGCTTTGCGGGACGGATTATGCATGCCCATGACTTCCGCGATGCACTTGAATTCAAGGACAAAGATGTTCTGATCCTCGGCACGTCCTATTCGGCAGAGGATATCGGCTCGCAATGCTGGAAATACGGCGCAAAGTCGATCACGGTCGCCCATCGCACGGCACCTATGGGATATGACTGGCCGGAAAACTGGCAGGAAGTGCCTGCACTGGTGAAGGTTGAGGGGAAAACCGCACATTTCAAGGACGGCACCAGTAAGGATGTCGACGCAATTCTGCTTTGTACCGGCTATCTGCATCACTTCCCGTTTATGGCCGACGCCCTGCGCCTGCGCACCGCAAACCGGCTCGCCGCCGCCGATCTTTATAAGGGCGTGGCCTATATCAAGGATCCTGACCTCTTTTACCTCGGGATGCAGGATCAGTGGTACACATTCAATATGTTCGATGCCCAGGCCTGGTGGGTGCGCGATGCGATCATGGGCAAGCTGTCGATGCCGGACAGCGCCGCGATGCAGGCCGATATCGATGACCGCGTCGCCCGCGAGGATGCGCTGGAGGATGATTACGCCTGTATCGATTATCAAGGGGCGTATACCGGAGAACTGATCGGCGAAACCGATTACCCCAGCTTTGATATCGAGGCATCAAACAAGGCATTCTATGAATGGAAAAAGCATAAGAAAAAGGGCATCATGGAATTCCGAAATCATGGCTATGTCTCGCCGATGACCGGCACGCAGGCCCCGCCGCACCACACACCGTGGAAGGACGCGCTGGACGATTCGCTGGAAAGCTATCTCAAGGTCTGAATGGCCCTGGCGTCAGGATGGCGGCCCAGCCGCCCTCCTGAATACTCCTCCGGAACACCGGCGCTCGTAGCAGTGATATCATTCCTGCCCGGGCAGTTTGACATCCAGCATCCGCCCGGAAATCCGGATCAGCAGGAGAACCGGAAGACCCATCAGGAATGTCAGGAAAAAGAACTGGCTGTAACTGGCTGCCTCAATGATCGTACCGGAATATCCGCCGATGATTTTCGGCAATAATGTCATCAGCGATGAGAAAATCGCATATTGCACAGCGGTAAAGCTGACATTGGTCAGGCTTGATAAAAAGGCGACAAAGGCGGCACTCGCCAGCCCTGCAGACAGGTTATCGATGCCGATCACCGCATAAAGCATCGCAATCTGCGGCCCGGTCTGTTCGAGAAGAATAAATAAAAGGTTGGTCAGCATGGACAGCACGGCCCCGAGCATAAGAATCCGCATCACGCCATAGCGCACCGCCAGCATCCCGCCCGCAAAACCGCCTACGATTGTCATCAGCAGACCGAACACTTTGGACACGCTGGCAATCTGTGTCTTGGTAAAACCGACATCCTGATAGAAAACATTGGAAATCACGCCGAGCACAATATCCGAAATCCGGTAAAGCCCGACCAGCGCCAGCAGCAAAAGCGCAAGGCCCGCCCCGTAGCGGCGGAAAAAATCCCGCACCGGTTCAATATAAGAGTCCGACACCATCTTCCGGTTGGCAAGGCCACCGGCAATACCCGCGTATCCGATCAGCCCGGCCATCGCGAGCGCCGCCAAAAGGCGTAAGGTACCGGTTGCGGTCGCAGCAAGCGCGGTATTGCCGGTCACTTCCGCAACGAAGCCTCTGATACTTTCAAGTCCGGTATAAAACGCCGTCGTCACACTAGTACCCCATCCGTCTGCGGATGTCAGCAGGCGCACCAGAATAAATCCGGACAGTGCCAGAGTGAACAGGAACAGGAACCTGACATAATCAGACGTTGCATAGCCCCCTGCGGCAATTCCGGAGTGTTGCGGCTCCCGTATCAGAATAGTGGTCAGAAGTCCCAGCGTCATTGCCCCGGCCATGGCCAGGTACGCCATCCGCCAGGCGTCATACCGGTATACTTCTGCGGTAGAGCCGTAATAATCAGCGATAAAAAGCGCCCCTGCTCCGGCGACCACCATACCGATACGGTACCCGGCGATATAGGTTGCGGACAGCATCGCCTGAAGGTCCGCATTGGCGGATTCAATCCGGTACGCGTCAATCACAATATCCTGTGTCGCAGAAGCAAACCCCAGCAGCACAGCGCCCATTGCCATCCACCATAGCGCACTGTCACCCGTGACCGGGTCCGTCAGTGCCATCAGAATAATGGCACCGGTTACGGCAAGCTGTGACACAAAAATCCAGGCCCGCCTGCGCCCGATGGCCCGGGTCAGAACCGGCACCGGCAAGCGGTCGATCAACGGTGCCCAGACAAACTTGAATGAATACCCCAACGCGGCCCAGGAAAACATCGTCACCGCCGATTTGCTGAGGCCTGCTTCGCGCAACCACAGGCTCAGCGATGAAAAAATCAGCAGGATCGGCACCCCTGCCGAAAACCCGAGAAACAGCATTGCAACAGCGCGCGGATGGAAAAACGCGCAGGCTGACGCGGCCCAGTTTTTGGCGGGTGCAACGGTATCGGGCATCAGAAGGCGTCCTTTCCGGTCAATGCCACTCTGAGAAACGGGTATTCAGAATTGATTAATCATAAAAAAGCGGAGCCGGACACCCGTGGCTTTTGCAAAACAAGGGTTCAGATTACCACTTCCTGCTCCAGCACCTCCAACGGCACACCGGCGGCACGTTTAGACCGGCGGATCACAAGGCGCGTGGTGACGCTTTCCAGATTGGGAAAGGGTGTCAGGTCGCACGTCAGAAACCGCTGAAAACTGGGCAGGTCGGGCGCAACGATGCGCAGCATAAAATCAATATCCCCGTTCAGCATGTGACAATCACGTACATACGGCCAGTCACGCACGGCATGTTCAAATTCGACCAGATCACTTTCCGCCTGGGATTTAAGACCGACCATGGCAAAAACCTCAACCTCGAAACCAAGGCTTCGGGCATCGACATCCGCATGATACCCCTCGATCAGTCCCGCCTCCTCCAATGCCCGGACACGACGCAGACAAGGCGGCGCAGAAATGCCGACACGCTTGGACAATTCCACATTTGTCATGCGGCCATCGGCTTGCAATTCGATCATAATCTGCCGATCAATGTTGTCCAGTTTGACACCGGCCATTTACCACTCCATGCCTGACGGCGTAATCTCTGAAAAGGGAACTCTTTGAAAGAAAATGACTGATTTGCCGGTGAAATGGAAACAAATTCAGCGAAGACTCTTATCACGGCGATCACAGACGGGCGTGCCGGGAATGTGGCTATGGCAACCGGTCTTGCCGCGCGTGTGGCCGCGCTGACTGGCGGGGCTGTGGCACAGCAGGACATACCGGTAGGCCGCACACGCAGTTGGCTTGCCGCCCGTCTGCCGTTTCTTGCACAGCCTGCGGTGTTCGGGGGATCTGAGGCAGCGCCTTCGCTGGTGATCGGAGCGGGTCGGCGGATTGCACCGACGGTCGCAGCCCTGCGCACTAAGGGAACAGCGGTCGTACAAATTCTGGACCCTAAAATGAGTTTACGCCGCTTTGATTGTGTGATCATCCCCTCTCATGACGGGGTCAGCGCGCCGAACGTCCTGCAAACGCTCGGGTCACTTGGCCGCGTCTCGGATGATTTACTTGAGGCGGAGCGGGTGCACTGGCAGCCGAAATTTTCCGCATTGCAGCGCCCTTTAATGGCCGTACTGATCGGCGGTCATACCAAGCGTAAAACCGTACAGGATGCAGCATGGATGCGGCTGGTCGGCGACCTTCAGGCATTGTCGGCGGAAACCGGCCTGGTGATCACCCTTTCCCGCCGGACGGAAAAAGGTCTTGAGGCCCGCCTGCGCGATGCACTTCCAGATGCATGGATCTGGAACGGACAGGGTGACAATCCGTATTTCGGAATGCTGGCTTGTGCAGATTTTATTCTCGTAACGGATGATACGGTCAATATGGCATCAGAAGCGGCATCCGCAGGCAAACCGCTCGCAATTTATCCCTTACTTGAAGAGGGCGGAAAAACCGCATGTTTCCATGATGCGCTGATCACTGCCGGGCATGCAGAGCGGTTCAACGGATTGCCCGGGAACAACGCAACCGCCGCGCCCCTGGATGAAACCGGGCGTATTGCAGAAAAAATCGCGGGGCTGCTATGAAACTCGGCCTCGGAATTTTAAGCTGGCGCGCGCACGAAACACTTGTGGCCACACTGCGCAATTACGCGGACCGCGATCTGTTCGGTTTGTTCGATGAAGCCCGCATCTTTTTTCAGGAAATCAGTGACCACGATCGCGAAATTGCAGCGCAATACGGCCTCAAAGCTGAAGGCAGCGGGGGAAATCTGGGGATTGAAGGCGGTGTCCGGGCACTGGTCGAAGGAACACGGGCCGATCTGCTGCTGTTACTTGAAAATGATTGTCCGCTAGTCACGGATCACGCAACGGCAAAGGGTACACTCAGCAGGGCCGTTGCTGATATGCAGGCCCATAACCTTGAGGTTTTCCGGTTGCGCTCACGCCGGCATCCCGGTGAAAATTTTTCGAGGACAGACAAATACCAGCGGTTTTTTCCGGTCCACAGCCCTCTTGATACAGATGTGCGGATACACAAATCACATCCGCTCAGGGCGTGTATGATGCGGACGCTGCGGCCCCGCAAGGCCGATACATTCCGTGCAGAGGCCTTTCATACAGAATGCGATCCCGTCGCACGGCAACCGCAAGCACTGCGCATCAGCGAAAACGGCAATGTTCTGACTGACTCACGTTTTATGAACTGGTCGAACCAATCGGTTCTGGTCCGCCCCGGTTTTATGACAGATGTGCTGTTTCTCGGAGTGACTGCGCATCCCAGCAAACGCACAATCGGCGGGTTTCAGGATCTGGAAAGAGCCGCCAACCGGCAATGGTGGCGCGACCTGCGCGTTCCTATCGGTATGAGCGATCCGGGCATGTTTACCCATAAGCGCCTTGACCGGTAGGCATACTGAAAGGCAGTCTTATTGATTTCTGCCTTTAGAGCCCGACCTAAAAGTAGTTAAGCGATTTCAGTGATTTGTGATTCCATTCGGTTGTGAGACTGGAAGGAGCCGACAATGCCTTGGACTGGAACCGCTCGTGCAGAGCATAATTGTGACCACGGCCGTTATCCAAGCGATAGTACGGACGGAGAATGGGTGATCGTCGAACCGTTTCTTCCATCTGCCAAGCCGGGCGGTCGTCCGCGAACGACCTGTATCCGCCCGGTATATGACGCCATCCGGTACATTGCCGCGTCGGGGTGTCAGTGGCGCATGTTGCCAAAAGACTTCCCGCCGGGGTAATTCATAGCCATAATGATTTTCACCCGCTTTCGCATTACCTGATGACCTGCCGCTGAACCTTCATTCGGCCCCATTGCATAGAAAAACTTTGCGGGTGTTTACAAAAAATCACTTTTTATTCATCCAAAAAGATGATTTTATATTGCATGCACTCGAAATGGCTGAACGTCTACAATTTCTTTAAACTTAAAAATAAAATAATCTGGAAATAATATTGAAAGTTATTTTGTTATATAAAATAGTTTATTTATAATACATTATAGAAAAAATGAACTTTATTGAACTTTATTGAACTTTTTATTGTTTTGATTTGCTGTATTATACTTTTTTCACTAGAAGATTACTATAGAGAAATAGCAATAAGCCGAGGAGAGGAAAAAATAAGTAAATCTTCATTTCATCGATATTTACTATCAAGTAAATTTTTATCCATTAAAGAAAAATTTATTTATATTTTTATTAAATTTTTTATATTTTTTATTATATTCAAAACTTTAATTTTTTGAAAAATAAGAGGTATTTAGAAAATATCTGGGATTTTTGATAGAGACTTTCTACCATTACAAGTGGTGAACTGAGAGATTATATCAATCAGGCAAATGATAACACTTCGCTTGATCCTTTTGGTGCTGCTGCATTTCATCCAGAAAATGGCTTCAGAATTGTTGGCTTTCGAGGTCAGTAGGCGGCGAAGTCGGTCTAAGTGCCCAACTCGAAAAGAGTTGAGCGGTTTCAGTAGCTTGTGATTCTATCCCGTTTGGAGACCGGACGGAGCCGCAAATGCCTTGGACTGAAGCCGCTCGCCGCGACTATGCGCGGCGTTCTTCTCGCTACGCAA
>CALFWP010000028.1 GCA_937927905.1 uncultured Neomegalonema sp. | reverse complement strand
GACAGGCTTTCCGATTGCGAAAATCGCTGCGAAACTGGCGGTTGGTTACACGCTGGACGAATTGGACAACGATATCACCAAGGCAACTCCGGCGAGTTTCGAGCCGTCGATTGACTATGTCGTGACCAAAATACCGCGCTTTGCCTTTGAAAAATTCCCCGGGGCCAAGCCCGAGCTGACAACGGCGATGAAATCCGTCGGCGAGGCTATGGCCATCGGACGCTGTTTTCAGGAAAGCCTGCAAAAAGCATTACGGTCTTTGGAAACCGGTCTTTCGGGGCTGGATGATATTTCGATCCCCGATCTTGAGAAAGCCAAGACCCCCGCAGACCGCAAGGCGGCGCTGCTGCGCGCCCTGGCGGAGGCATCACCGGACCGCCTGCGGGTGATTGCACAGGCTATGCGTGAGGGGCTGACCGAAGATGAAATCCGACGCATCACCTTTTTTGATCCCTGGTTCCTGCGCCAGATGGCCGGCATTGTGGATGCCGAAAAATCCATCACCGGCAAAAGCCTTGAAGAGATCCGGGATGACCTTCCGGGGCTTAAGGCTATGGGCTTTGCGGATTCCCGGATTGCGGCACTGACGGGGACGGATGAAGCGGCGGTTACGGCCGCGCGCCATGCGCAGGGTGTACGGCCTGTTTATAAACGTATTGACACCTGTGCTGCAGAGTTCCGCGCGATCACACCATATATGTATTCGACTTATGAAGCGGATCATATGGGGTATGCTGAATGTGAAGCGGATCCTACGGAACGCAAAAAAGTGGCAATCCTCGGCGGAGGGCCGAACCGGATCGGGCAGGGCATCGAATTCGATTATTGTTGCTGCCACGCCGCCTTTGCTCTGGAAGCGCAAGGCTATGAGACAATCATGGTCAACTGTAACCCTGAGACGGTTTCAACGGATTACGACACGTCCGACCGGCTGTATTTCGAACCGATGACCGATGAAGATGTTGTTGAAGTCCTGTTGAAAGAACAGCAGAAAGGCACGCTTCACGGGGCGATTGTCCAGTTCGGCGGTCAGACGCCGCTTAAATTGGCACCGGCGCTCGAAAAGGCCGGAATCCCCATTCTCGGAACATCTCCCGATGCGATTGATCTGGCAGAGGACCGCGACCGTTTTAAAACGCTTTTGCAGGATCTCGACCTTAAACAACCCGTAAATGATACGGCCATGACTCATGAAGAGGCCCGCGTGAAGGCGGCTGCAATCGGGTATCCGGTCGTTTTGCGCCCGTCGAATGTGCTGGGTGGACGTGCCATGGAAATTGTCCGGGACGAGGCCCATCTTGACCGGTTTATTGATGAGGCGATGAAGGTTTCGGGCGGCAAATCGCTGTTGCTTGACAGCTATCTGACCGGAGCTGTCGAGGTTGATGTTGACGCGATTTGCGATGGCGATGAGGTTTTTGTTGCTGGGATAATGGAGCATATCGAACAGGCGGGCATCCATTCCGGTGACTCGGCCTGTTCCCTGCCGCCATATACACTTGGTGCGGATTTGATAGCCGAACTGACGCGGCAGACAGAGCTGTTGGCCAATGGTCTGAATGTGCGCGGCCTGATGAATATCCAGTTCGCGATCAAGGACGGCGATATCTTTATTCTGGAGGTTAACCCCCGTGCGTCCAGAACAGTCCCGTTTGTCGCCAAAGCCATCGGACAACCGGTTGCAAAGCTGGCCGCGCGGGTGATGGCGGGTGAAAAACTCGCTGATCTTTCGTTCTCGCGTGAAAAAATCGACCACATCGCCGTGAAAGAAGCCGTTTTCCCGTTCGCGCGCTTTCCGGGCGTGGACACATTGCTTGGCCCTGAAATGCGTTCAACCGGCGAGGTTATGGGCCTTGACCGCGACTTTAACCGTGCGTTCCTCAAAAGCCAGATTGCGGCCAGTGCGACGCCGCCGACTTCGGGCACAGTATTCATATCGGTTAGGAACGAGGATAAAGCTGCGATTGTCGATGCTGCAAAAAGTCTTGTGGAGAGCGGATTTTCAATCGTTGCCACTGGCGGTACGGCGGATTTCCTATCGAAAAATGCCATAGCGGTAGAGCGCGTAAACAAAGTCTATGAGGGCCGTCCGAATATTGTCGATATGATGAAAGACGGCGGCGTTCAGCTGGTAATAAATACCACCGATGGTGCGCAGGCCATACAGGACAGCTTTGAAATCCGTGCCACGGCCCTTAAATTGAAAATTCCGTATTACACTACAGCGGCGGGCGCTCTGGCATCGGCGAAAGCCATAGAAAGTTATCGTTCCGATACACTCCAAGTTGCGGCTTTGCAGGGATATTTTTGAGGGCTGTTCACTTGATGTGTGACGCAGTGTCGCATGCCTTGCCCTGCTGGAGTGCGGCCTTATTTCACGCGTCTGTATCACCAAACACCCGGGGAATTTATGTCCACACTTCAGGATCGTAAGTCTGCTGTTACGGAAAGCTATCCGCAAGCGGACAAAACTGCCAAGGCGCTTGCCGGTATCGAACGCGACAAATTGAAACGCGAGCGCAATGGTGCTGTGATCGGCATGGCCGTGGGCGGTTTCGGAAAATCCGTGTTCGGCGGATGGCTGGGGGTTACGGTTAAATACATCCCGATCATAATGGGCGCTGGTTTTGCGACATTGGCCGTTTATGCGTTGATTTTGTCTGTGTCATAATACGGTAGTGTTTTCAGGGTGGCGGCATAATCAACCGCCGCTGCTTTACCCTTAGGTGATAGCGCATACATTCCGTTTCCGGTGCGCTCGAACCATCCGTAGTGATTGTCATACATAATCCGTCTGGCAGCTTTGACCCCCGAAGTTTTTGCAACTTCAAAGGCCCTGATAGTGCCGCTATCCGATAAAACACACAGGCACCGCAGCGCATCCTGCCGGTATGCGGTCACCAGCCCCGGGCGCGTGGCGCCGCCCGGTGACGGATCACCGCAGCGTTTTGCGAATTCTTTTAACAAACGGGTTTTTTTCTGTTTTGATTTTCGTGGTTTGTAAGGTGTCGGATCAAGATGGATTTCGACCAGCCCGTCCTCGATCCGTACGGTCAGCAATCCGAGGCCGAGCCTTCGGCACAGTTTCATGTTGTTTTTAATGGCGCGCCATGCTGCGGCACCTGATCCGCGCGGTACGGCGATATATACATAATCCGTGATACTCTGGCGCTCGATTGCCTGATGAATCAGAGATAACGAAAACCCTGTTTTTAATTCGACAATAACCGGATCGTCATCCGCACGCACGGCCACAACATCGGCTGCACCGACCTCGCCTTTGACCTCATATCCCTGACCTTCGAGCAGAGTTTTGACGGGGGCATAAAGGTCGGTTTCACGGATGCCGGTCTTGCTCATTTTGTTTGCATACATTGTATGGCAAGGGGCTGTAAACGCCGGTGCGTTGCGTGCGGGCCTGCACAAATTGTTTCATAGACTCTTTGAACGCGAATCCTTTTGGTTTTCTGTGCGCGGGCCTTTAGGTTCCGCACGAATCCATACCCGAAGGACCGACCCCGATGACTGACGCTGTTCTGGCTCAAATGCCCAACGCCATCCGTATTCTGGCACTGGATGCGGTCAAGGCCGCCAATTCCGGTCACAGCGGAATGCCTATGGGCATGGCGGAAGCCGCCACGGTTCTTTTTACCCGTCACATGAAGATTGACCCGTCCAAACCCGATTGGCCGGACCGTGACCGCTTTGTCCTGTCCGCCGGACACGGTTCGATGCTGATTTACGCAGTGAATCATCTGCTCGGGTACAAAGACATGACCATGGAGCAGATCAGAAATTTCCGTCAGCTCGGTTCTATTACGGCGGGACACCCCGAGCACGGCCATGCCGATGGGATCGAGACGACTACAGGCCCGCTGGGACAGGGCATTGCCAATGCGGTTGGTATGGCGCTGGCGGAAAAGATGCTGGCGGCGCGCTTCGGCTCTGATCTGGTCGATCATTATACGTATGTCCTTGCTGGTGACGGCTGTCTGATGGAGGGGATCAGCCACGAGGCGATCGACCTTGCCGGACACCTCAACCTGTCAAAGCTGATTGTTCTGTTCGATGATAATGCCGTCACCATCGACGGCACGACCGAGATGTCCACATCCATGGATCAGAAAACCCGCTTTGCGGCGGCGGGCTGGAACGTGATGGAGGTGGACGGCCACGATATGGACGCTCTTGATGCCGCTATAGAGACGGCGAAAATTTCCTCGAAGCCCACGATGATTGCCTGCAAAACGATTATTGGTTTCGGTGCGCCGACCCTGGCAGGTAAACCAAAGGCGCATGGGGCGATCACCGGTGATGACGAAATTTCCGGTGTGCGCGAGGCGGTCGGCTGGACCCATGAACCGTTTGTCATTCCCGAAGATGTGCTGAGCATTTGGCGCGATGCCGGTACGGAAGGCGCAGCCCATCGTAAGGCGTGGGAAGACCGCCTCACTGCTTCTGCGGATGCAGCGTCGTTCAACGCGGCCATGTCCGGTGTAGTGCCGGATGATCTTGCCGAAAAGATGAACGCGCACAAGGCGGCGATGTCAAAAGATGCACCCAAGCTTGCCACCCGTGCCGCCTCCGGTAAGGCGCTGGAGGTCATCAATACGTCAACACCGCTCACCGTGGGCGGCTCTGCCGATCTGACCGGTTCCAATAATACCAAAACGCCTGATATGGCTGATGTGACGGCGGCGGATGCCTCGGGGCGTTACATTAATTACGGGGTGCGCGAGCATATCATGGCCTCTGCCATGAACGGTATTGCGCTGCATGGCGGGTTTATTCCCTATGGCGGCACATTCCTTGTGTTCACCGATTACGCGCGTCCCGCGATCAGGCTCAGTGCTCTGATGGGACAACGTGTGATCTATGTTATGACCCACGATTCCATTGGTGTCGGCGAGGATGGCCCGACCCACCAACCGGTGGAGCATGTTGCCGCCTTGCGGGCGATACCGGACCTGAATGTCTTCCGCCCCTGTGATGCGGTTGAGGCGGCGGAGGCCTGGCAATGTGCGTTGGCTGATCAGGACAAGCCGACGGTTTTGGCGCTTTCCCGTCAGGGTTGTGCCACGGTGCGCACCGAGCATACGGACGAAAACCTCACGGCAAAGGGCGGCTATGTGCTGCGCGAGGCAAAAAGTAAGCGCTCTGTTACGCTGATTGCCACCGGCACTGAAGTGGAACTTGCGGTCAAGGCCGCAGAAAGCATCCCGGGCGCGGCGGTTGTCTCGATGCCGAGCTGGAATAAATTTGATGAACAGCCTGCAGATTACCGTAACAGCGTTCTGGGCAGCGCCCCTCGCCTTGCTATCGAGGCCGGTGTGGAAATGGGCTGGTCGAAATACACCGGCGATGCGGAGGCGTTTATCGGCATGTCGGGCTTTGGCGCTTCGGCACCTGCCGGTGATCTGTTTAACCATTTCGGCATTACGGTTGAAGCCATTATCGAAAAGGCAAATGCGCTTTTGTAGCGCTTTCAGGCATTGAACGCCTGATCATAAGTACGCCCGGCGCTCAGTCTATCTGAATGCCGGGTATGTCTGTTTCAGCAATCTTTTTCCCGGACCTCCAGGTCCGACAGTGCCGTAGTCAGTTCAAAATCGACATAGTCGAGTTGCAAATCGGTAATCACGCCGTTTTCATACAAAACACCTTCGAACAGAAAATCCGGCGTTGCGCCCTGATCATCACCGTTGTTTTCAAACGGGTAGTAAACCGAGTCAATTTTCCAGCGTTCCAATCCGGACAAGGCTTCATAATGATCGCCCTGGGTTTTTTCATTGTCACTAAGTGCATTCAGTCTGGTCACGGCATAAAACGCCGGAGTATCAACATCACCGTCAAAAACCGTCGCCGCGTGGCGTTTTTCACCGGCCTTTGCTGTTTCAAGCAGTTCAATGACATGCATGACCGGTGGCAATACGACGGTATCGTAAGAAATGTCATCGGCGGTGTCATAGGACACATCGGATTTTTCACCGCCCGCATCGATGTTGAGCGTGCCACCGGCTTTTTGGGTTTGCTTTCCATTGAGGTCAATGGTTCGCTTAAACCTGTAGTGATCTCCGCTTGCGGATTCAAATGCTGTCAGTCTGTAATCCTGCAATGTTGGACCGCCCCGTCGTGACAGCTGCACTACGAACCGTTCGTTCAGTGTGTAGCCTTCGCAGACATCTTCAAGGTCGAACACGTACCGGCCTTCAGCACCAGTAATCCCCGATGCCGCGTCGGATGATCCGAATGCAATATCATATACTGCTCTATAGCCCGCAACATCTGCAAAGGCAGATGCGGCAGGTGCGGAAAAAGCGAACGGAATGAGAAATGCGAAGGCGGTTTTTTGTGTCATAACAACATTTTCTATATTTTTTTATCACGTTTGGATTTTCGGCAAAAGGATCAGGTCATGATCGGGTTTTTTCAGCGTGTTTGATGGCGTCCCATATCTGATCCATTTCTTCGAGTGTAGAGGTGGACGGAGTTTTTCCCCGCTCTTCCAGGACCTGTTCGACACCGCGGAACCTGCGTTCGAATTTTCTGTTGGTTGCAATTAGAGCCTGCTCCGCGTCCACGCCGAGGTGTTGGCCCAGGACGGCTACCGTAAACAGCAGATCCCCGTATTCCTCTTGAATGTACTGCTGGTGACCGGTTTTTATTTCTTCGGCCAGCTCAAGCGCTTCTTCCGATATTTTATCCGTCACACCGGTGGAGTCGGGCCAGTCAAAGCCGACGCGTGCCGCGCGGTTTTGCAGTTTTTGCGCCCTGATCAGTGCAGGCAGAGCAAGGGCCACGCCGTCGAGTGCGCTACTGCCTTTGCCGCCCGCCCTGGCGCGTTCTGCGGCCTTTGTTTCTTCCCAGCGGATGCTTTGCGCTTCTGCGCTTTGTACCGTGTCATCGCCGAAGACATGCGGGTGGCGGCTGATCATTTTGTCTGTGATTGCGCGTGTGACATCATCAAATGTAAAGCTGCCTTCCTCTTCCGCAATACGGCTGTGGTAGACCACCTGTAATAACAGATCACCGAGCTCATATTTGAGGTCGTCACGATTTCCGGTACGGATCGCGTCCGCCACTTCATATGCCTCTTCAATTGTGTAAGGCGCAATTGTTTCAAACGTCTGCTCAATATCCCAGGGGCACCCGTCCGCAGGATCGCGCAACCGGCGCATGACTTCGATAAGTTGTTCCATCGCTGAAACGGTCATTCTTACTTTTCCGGTTATCACTCCTGATGTCAGCCCGATACTGCCCTCATGTTAGGTAGCAGGAAACCGAAATATGACTGTGTGAAAAGAACAAGTGAGCAGAAGGCAAAAAAAAACCATTCCCCCAGTGGGGAATGGGTAAGTCATAAGAGATATGCTACGATGCGATATAGCAAATTCTAAGCCGGTTTTACGGCTTGTTCAGGAGAGATAAGCTTATCATAACATAACCGGTAATAAATTGAAATCATTATGTTATTTGTTGCATTACGTATCGCTGCCGGTTGATTTTTCTTTACTGTAATATCCGGTTCTGTTCCGTTCTGGACCAACCATTGTCAGATAAAAATTTTGTGTTTCGCGTTGAAGCGGAAAAGTTAAGCGTTGCTCATATATGCTCGGCGTAAATTCTATAATGAAACATTAAAGGCAGTATGCTTCTGGCAGTGAAATTTTCACGGTTTGGTTATCAGGTGTTTTCGGACTGAGTACCGCCGCCGGTTATGTCCCGATGAGAGATATGGCAGGGACAGACGTTTGCGGAACCGTTACGTGAAATAATCGCGGACGGATGCTTGCGTTCCGGCGTCCGGCGCGTTAGGTCGCGCGGTATGGCGGCGGATGGTTCAATTCCCGCACCTCTTGATGCCGGTTTGGTCCGGGTCGGTGGTGCCCCAGAAGGCTTTGATGCAAAACTGCTCGCTGATCTGGTGCGGCGGACGGGTGCTCCTGTCTTGCATGTGGCGCGTGATGATGCCCGGATGTCCGGGATTACGGGTTCATTAAAGATCTATGCGCCGGATATTCCGGTTCTCAGATTTCCGGCATGGGATTGCCTGCCATATGACCGTGTGTCGCCCAATCCGGAAATTGCTGCGGCGCGCATGGCGACACTTGCGGCCTTATCACAGGGGTGGAAGCGGCCGTCAGTCGTTGTGTCGACTCTGAATGCTGTTACGCAAAGGGTGCCACCGGCAAAGGCGATTAGAGAGGCCAGCTTTACCGCCAGGGCCGATACCCGCATCGACCCTGATAAGTTGACGCGATATCTGTCGTGCAATGGGTATGTCCGGGCGTCGACTGTGATTGAGCCGGGCGATTATGCCGTGCGCGGCGGCATTATAGATATTTTTCCGCCCGGGCGTAAGGCGCCGCTGAGACTGGACTTTTTCGGTGATGTTCTGGAAAGTATCAAACGGTTTGATCCGGCCAGTCAGCGCAGTGCCAAAAAAGTGGACCGCATTGCTCTTGCACCAGTGTCAGAGGCGCCGCTGGATGATGACAGCATCCACCGCTTTCGCACCCGCTACCGGGATCTGTTCGGTAATGCCGGTTTTGAGGATCCGCTATACGAGGCTGTTTCGGAAGGGCGAAAGCATCAGGGCATGGAGCACTGGCTGCCGCTGTTTTATGACAGATTGGAGACGATTTTCGATTATCTGCCAGGGCGTGCTGTATCCCTCGACAGCCAGATTGAAGAGGTCTACACAACGCGCCTTGCCACGGTTGCTGACCATTACGAAACACGGGCAACAGCCTCCGGTGACGGAGCAATGGGCGCGCCTGTATATAAGCCGGTCCCCCATGAACAGCTCTATCTGAGCGAGCAGGCATGGGCTGAGGCATTCGCAGGCCGCCCTGTCCGTGCGTTTAATCCGATGCCGACAGGGTCCGGCCCCGGTGTTGTGGATGCGGGCGGTAAGCTTGGCAAAAATTTCTCCGTGGAGCGCCAATCCTCCGAATTAAATCTGTTCGATGCGGTTGCGCGTTATGTGCAGGAGCTTAATTTCAAGAAAAAGCATGTGATTTTTGCGTCATATTCCGAAGGCTCCCGGGACCGGATGAAGACGATGTTGATCGATCATGGCATTAAAAACCCGGTTGAATTGGCGCGCTGGGAAGACCTGGGTGAGGCCAAGGGTTATCAGGTCTGTCTTATGATCTGGCGTCTTGAACAGGGGTTTGAAACGGATGATTTCGCGATCATTTCCGAGCAGGATATCCTCGGAGACCGTTTGGTCCGCCAGACCCGTAAGTCGAAAAAGGCGGAGAATTTTTTAACCGAAGCAAGCACGCTTTCGACAGGTGATCTTGTTGTCCATGTTGAACATGGTGTCGGGCGTTATCTCGGATTGAAGACTGTCGAGGCGCTGGGCGCGCCCCATGATTGCCTGGCATTGGAATATGCGGGCGAAACAAAGCTGTATCTGCCCGTTGAAAATATCGAACTGCTGACCCGTTACGGCGCGGATGACCATACCGCTCTTGACCGACTGGGCGGCGGTGCATGGCAGGCGCGCAAAGCGAAAATGAAGAACCGCATCCGCGATATGGCGGAACGGTTGATAAAGGTTGCCGCCGAAAGGATGCTGCGCAGCGCGGAGCGTATGATCCCGCCGGAGGGAGCCTGGGACGAATTTTGTGCCCGTTTTCCCTATCAGGAAACCGAGGATCAGCTTGCCGCGATCGAGGATGTGACGGAAGACCTGGCAAGTGGCACGCCGATGGACCGTCTTGTTGTCGGTGATGTGGGTTTCGGGAAAACCGAAGTGGCTTTGCGGGCGGCGTTTGTTACGGCCCTTTCCGGATATCAGGTCGCGATCATCGCTCCGACGACACTGCTGGCGCGCCAGCATGCCAAGAATTTCAATGAACGCTTTAAGGGCCTGCCGGTCGCGGTACACCAGCTTTCGCGTTTTGTGCCGACCAAACAGGCGACTGAGACCCGCAAACGCATTGCGGACGGCACGGT
>CALFWP010000027.1 GCA_937927905.1 uncultured Neomegalonema sp. | reverse complement strand
GTCAAAGCCGCCATAGCGGTCTTGAATGCGGTGTTCACCTGAACGATACTGCCATTACCGTCAAAGATCAGCATACCGTCGGACATGCTTTCCAGCGCCGCTTCAAACACGGACAAAGTCGCGGACAGCTCCTGTTCCTTGGCCGCATGCGCATCAGTCATCTTTGTCAGAGCAAAGCCGACCTCGCCGGAGGGCATCATATCCGGCGGCATCATGTCAGCTGGCATCATACCCGGAATCGCCGTCTTCGCAGCACCGGAACCTGCGGCAGATGGTTTTGCCGCCTTAACGGAGGTTTCAAGCAATGATCCGCTAGCAGGTTTTGAAATATCGAACGCGGCTTTCAGGTGATCCGCTGTCACACCCGGCAAGTGTTCACCGAAATTCAGGCCGAGATGTTCCTGCGCCGCAGAGACACGCAAAATGTCCATACGCTTCAGAACGTAGATTACTGCGTAACCGGTTGTAAAAGCCCATACAATCGCGAGGGCAGCACCGGTCAGCTGTGCGCCGACCTGAGCCACAGGCTCCAGCGGCATCGCATTAACCGCGAAAAGAGGAAAAACGACACCACCGGCAACACCGGCAACACCGTGAACGCCGATAGCACCAACCGGGTCATCCAGCTTGAATTTATGCAGGATCACATGGTTTGCGAAAATTCCGATAAAGCCGCCGATGCCGCCGATAATGGACGCACCAATGTAATCGACATAGGACACGCCCGCCGTAATCGCGACAAGACCGCCAAGGATCCCGTTGGTCGATGCCATCGGATCAAAAGTCTTGTCATTCAGATAGTACCCGATCAGCTTACCGCCGATACCTCCGGCAGCACCGGCAAGAACCGTATTAAACGCCGCATCGGCAAAAGCCTGTGAACCGGGAACCATTGCGCCGGTATT
This sequence comes from uncultured Neomegalonema sp., assembly GCA_937927905.1. Taxonomy (GTDB): domain Bacteria; phylum Pseudomonadota; class Alphaproteobacteria; order Rhodobacterales; family Rhodobacteraceae; genus JAHDDY01. Next base: position 2,868 of record CALFWP010000027.1, on the reverse strand, counting down.
AAAGGGTATCCACGTAACAAACAGAATCAGGCCGCCCGAAAGCGCCAGAACATAACTCGATCCGGTGATCGGCGTCACATTGCCGTACTGATCAAACCGGCCCTGCCGCGCCCCAAGAAGCACACACGCAGCCAGAGCGTAAAACGCACCCACTGCGTGAATTGCAATGCCGCCCGCATGATCGATAAATCCGAGTGATGCAAGGAAAGGGGTGTTCGTGCCGATGATACCGTCGCCCCAGGCCATATGGCCGAACACCGGATAAACAAACGTCGCAATGGCGATGGTACTTATAAAATACGCCCCGATCCGCATCCGCTCTGCAACAGCACCTGATACAATCGTCGCGACAACCGAGCAGAAAGCGAGGTTAAAGATCAGCTGTACAGGCCATTGCTCATTTTCAACCAGGGCTTCTTTGACCCCGCCCCATCCGAAAAACCCGGTGGAAGACGCACCGTACATAAGACCGAAGCCGATGAACGAATAACAGAACATGCAGATAATCATGTCCGATACGTTCTTCTGCGCGACGTTGGTCGAGTTTTTAGAACGGACCGTTCCGGCCTCGATCAACAGGAATCCGGCCTGCATCAGAAAAACCATAAATGCTGCAATGGTCATCCACAGCGTTGCGCCGGACAGCGCCGATATCGGATCGGTCATGGGAGGTGCCCTCTTCTTTTACCATAGGTCCGGAATAAAGCAGGATGGTAAAAATCGAATGAAGCCCGCAGAGGTTCTATTCTGAAAAACCCGTGAAGATGCAGTCTTTGGAGCGATAAAACTTAACAGAAAATGATCACACCGGACGAATCGGAATCAGGCACGGCATCCGGATACGACAAAATGCCTCCACGCGTTTTTATCCCGAAGCAACCTCCGCGCATTGCCCGGAAAGTCACTGCTGCAGTTAACCAAAAATACAGACGGTATGGTTAAGGATTGAGTTCAGATTCGTCGTGCGGATTGACGTATCGCTCATAAATTCTTGGACTTTAGCTGATGAATGCTCCGAAAAAAACAACGGTTTTTGCGCAGTCTGAAAGTCGCCTCCCAGTAAAAACCGAGCGACTTAAGGGGCGTTTATGACGCTCACCGACAAACAAAAACTGCACAAACGTCTCACGTCATTCTGCACAATGATGGGGGAAGGCATGACCGGCCTGGATGTCCCTTTGCAGGTCCGCATCAGGGAAACGATTCAGCATCTCGGAACGACAACAAAAGTTGTTATCGCCGGCCTGTCAGCGTCGCAACATAGAGGCGTTGGAGAATTTTTAGCGGGCGGGCCGTTTTTCAGCTCGCATGAAGAAATACTGAAATGTCCGCTGATCCGAATCAGTCATGGAGAAAAATCTGCCACCGAAGCCATATTCGGCACAGAGATAAAAAAGTATCCGGGGGTATCCGTATCTGTCGCTCTTGCGGGTAAAAGGCCCGACACAATACAGCTGCATCTGCCCTATGACATCTTCCGTAATATCGACATCAGTATTCTGCCCGCTTACGACACAGAAGAACAGCGGTCCGCCTACCTCGTCAATCTGATTGAGAATACCGAGGTGGTCATCTGGTGTTCAGACGCCGCACAACCCTGGTCGCCACAGGAACGACGCCTCTGGTTTACGGTGCCCGACACCCTGAAGGAACGCAGTATACTTGCGCTGACGCACACCGGACAGGACGAAACGAAAGAGACACAGGAAACCCTCCGAAAAAAACTGGAGATCGTATCCGGTGAGTTTCATACATCTGCGAAAATGCATGTTGCCGACGCAAAAGCCGCGGTCCGTTCGGGAAAGGTGATCGACCGCGAGCGGTTTAAATCAAGTGGCGGCTACGGGCTGATACAACATGCCCTTGCGCTGGTACAAATCAGCCAGAAAAAATTAGTCGACGATGCAAAGGCCTTGCGTGAGGAGCTTGATCAAATTCCGTTGGGCACTGTGCAGGGCACACCCCTACAGCCTCTTCCGGACATATTGCAGAAGCCTGTAACGGCATCGCCGGATCTGACGGAAAAAACACCGTCCGATTCTGCAGAACCGTCCGTATCTGTCAAAGATCAGACGCCGGCTGAAACCATCAAAATTATATTGCGGGATGGTGCACAGGCCTGCCGGGAAGCCCTGTCAGACAGCACCGGCACCCGGAAGGATTTCAGCACAATATTCGGGCATGCGGATAAAATGCTCTCATCGCTCAAAGCAACTTTGTCGGAGGCGGATATCCTTGACCGTGACCATGTCAAAATCCGCACTCAGATTACAGACATTGCGGAACTGATCAGCCTGCTGAGTTACGAAAATGACGAAAATGCCGCCCGTGACGCCGCCGCAATCCTGCATCAGATCTCCTCGGATATCCTGCTCCGCCTGCCCACGCAACCGGCGGAAGCGACACACGGTATTTCCGAAGCGGGTGACGTTTCAGTCCGCCGGACATGACGCATTTACCGAACCGGCCTGAACGCCGCCACGACTGAGAAAGTACGACGATGAGCTCTTTTGTATCCTCACCAGCGATCGCACCGGAAGGGCTGAGTCGGCTTAATGCGCTCTGGCAGTCCTTTGACGATGTGAAGGATGCGTTGTCAAAGGTCAGAGAAATCGGCAGCGAAGATGACCGGAAACAGGCAGATAAAATTATCGGAAAAATCGATTCATTCGAACCCAACATCACACTTATCGGGCAAATCAAAGCAGGGAAAACAGCACTTATCAATGCTATGGTCGGTCAAACCGATTTTTTGCCCTCAGATGTCAACCCGTGGACATCTGTTGTCACCAGCCTGCACCTGAATTCAAGACGCCGCCCCGAGGGAACCAGAGCGCTGTTCCGGTTTTTTGATGAGGAGGAATGGGA
>CALFWP010000026.1 GCA_937927905.1 uncultured Neomegalonema sp. | reverse complement strand
CGAGGTCAGATCCCGCGGGGTCCAGACCGGACGCCCCGTACCATGAACACTTGCCAGGGGACCGACGGCTGAAGCTTTGGACTGCGGAGGACGGAAAAAAGAAAGCATAGGCGGCCTTTGGGTTAAAATAGGGATGTTTGGGCATGAAAAGTGCGGCGGACTGGGCATAAACGGACACATCCGCCGCGAATGCTCCGTTCTGTGAGATTTCATTAACCGCAAGCTGGCACAGTCTTTGTTGCAGTTACGGGCAAAACCCGCATTGAGGACATGATATGAAAAAAGCCGTAACCGGTGCGGGTTGTGCCGGTATTGCCATAATACTCTGGCTGGCGTTTTCAGGCGGACAGACGCTCGGCACCGCAAAAACAGGGGCGTTCGACTATGATGCCGCCTCTCTGGAAGATCGCAAAAACTGGCTGTTGACCCAGGGCGAACCTGTTGCGCGACAATTCAATCAGCGTCTGGGCAACGGTTCAGGACCTCAAATGCGCACAACCGGATTCAACGTGGATGCCCGTCGCCGTGAAATTACAATCAATGTCAGCGTTGCCGGAAACTTCCGGATTGCCCCTGGGGACGCTCCGGCGGTTAAATCTGCAATAGCGCAAACAATGTGTCCGGCATATCTGTCCTCTGCGCTCGGCGCGCACAAGGTCCAGCTGCAGCACCGTTTTACCAATCAGCGCGGACAGGATGTGCTGTCACTGATAATATCACCGTTGACCTGCCGGAAGTATACTTAAACAACGGCATTACCGCTCCGGATACAGGCGCGCCTTCCGGTAAAACACAACATATACAAGAGTGAAAAGCGTCAGCGTAATTCCGACATGGGACCAAAATGCCTGTAAATCCGATGTTGCAACCGCGAGCACCAGATACAGCACTGCCGGAACAGTCGTTAAGACTGTCATGGCGCTTATCCGTTTGCGGCTGGTCGCGTTGTCATGGAGGCTGCAGGCCATATCATATCCTTTATTCCCAGCCAGAATAGACAATTATGGTCACCGGAATATTAAAGACAGTGTCCGTTTTCAGGCCGATCAACAAAGCTTTGCGGATGTAGCATGCAGGCCGTACGAGGTGGTTCAGACTGAGATAACAGGCGCGTATATGCTATAAAATTCTCATGCGGGGGTCCGGCCTGTGTGTCAGCATCAGATCGGTTATGGCCCAGACAAGCGCATCCACACGGTCAGGAGATTTTGTATCGCCCCTGAAAATTCCGGGGGCAAAAGCGCACATCTGATCTTCAAGGCGGGCGAGCGGACGGGCTACGGACGCTAAATGTTTAATACGGTTCTGCTCGTAAAGTGCGGCAACCGGCTCCGCCCTGACCGCCTTGCCCCGCGTCGCACGTACGGCCCGAAACGGGATATCGGGATCAATCTGCCGGATCACGGCCTCAACCATATCACCACCCTGATTGACCTCCGCCACCAGTCGGTCCGCCTTATGAAACCTGTATGCCGCGACCGCACGTGCCGCCCATGCCTGCGGCGGGACGCCTTGCACGGACCAGTCCGCCAAAACCACCGCAAAAGACCCGCTATCTTCCGGAGTCCCGGTGACACCGGCAACCACTATACCACAAGCGTCCGAGCCTTTGCGGGCCGTAACCGGAGGATCCACAGCCACTATAACCCGTGAAAGTGGCGGCGCGCTGTCAATTCGCACCCCCGAGATCAACGCCCGGGACCAGAAGGCACCGGGGGTCTCCTCCAGCAACTCGCCTTCAAGCTCCTGACGCCCGATATCAAGACCTGCATAACGGGCCGTGACCTGTTTCAGAAAGGACGGGGCGAGATGAGCCGCATTATCTCGGGTCGGCATGCGCGTCAGTACAGTCGCAGGGTCCTGCATCAAAGCGATCAGGCACGGATTGGCACGCGGGGTTGTCGTAACAACGGCACGCGGCAACCCACCCAAACGCAACCCGAATTGCAGCATATCCCAGGCCTCCTGTGCCCGCCTCCACTTGGCAAGTTCATCACACCAGGCGGCATCGAATTGCGGACCGCGCAGGCTTTCGGGGTCAGAGGCCGAAAACAAATGTGCCTCGGCTCCGTTAGGCCAGAGAAGATGACGGCGCGACACATGGAAAACAGGGCGACGGTCCGGTGGTGTCACAGCCAGCAAACCGCTTTCACCCAGTACCATGACATCCCGCGCCTGATCCGCTGTCTCACCGATCAGAGCAATACGGCGGCTGGGGCCGGGGGCATCCGGTACATCGCCCTCGACCTGCGCCCGCACCCATTCCGCACCCGCACGGGTTTTTCCCGACCCGCGCCCTCCGGTAATCAGCCAGGTTGACCAATCACCCGGCGGCGCAAGCTGTTGCGGACGCGCCCAGATCCGCCAATCCCAGGCGGCCGCATGGCGCCGACAATGGGGAAGATTTCTGACAATAAGCGACGGGTCAAGACCGGCGCGCATAAAGCGCTCGGCAAGGGATCGGATATGCATACGGACTTTCAGATAAAGACGGGAGAACCCAGGTCTCAGGAATTTTCGGCCCGGGCCACCAGGCGCTCAAGCCGTCTGACCACGGCATCTGCATCAGCCTTGGTAAACAATACGGATTGAGTCGGGGATGGCTGTTTTGCGGTTTTCTGTGCCGAAATTTCAAAACTGCGCAAAGCCGCTATGGATTGCTGCCATAAGCGGATCAGCGCCAGGCGATCACGGGCTTCGGTGGGTGTTTCCGGCATCCCGCCCGCACGAAGCCGTGCAGATGCCTCATTCAACTCCCGCCAGAGATCATCGGTTTGTGCACGCAAAATCAGTTCTGTATCACCACGGCGCGCACCCCGCTCCGCCCATTTTTTTACGCGGGCGTGAGAACGAATTGTACTTTGTGCCACACCATAGCGGTGCGCCAGCCCCTCAACGGAACAGGATCCCAACAACCAATGACGCTCTATCGCATCCCAAATGGCCGGGGCCGGTTTCGGCATCGAAACACTCCTTTATCAGATTTTTCAGATTAAAAGCGGGTTGCACAGCTATCGGTGCATTAAAAATAATCGCACAAAGCACAAAAAGAAGCAGACAGAAGGGCACTAGTCACTTCAGAGCTGTATAAAAACCAACATTCCCGTTATATTGGCATTCAATCACCAAAAGCTGCACGACAGGGGGAAATTATCCACTCTCCCCATCATTCACTAACCGTACAGTTCACCGTTCGTTCTGTCAACCCATAAAATTGTTCATTGGTCCCAGCCAAAATTTACCTAGTTTTCAGTGAAATAGGCGAGACTTTTGCAACAATAAGGTACGCGAACGGATTGAACAGGCGAAGTTTCATGGCCAAACAAGCATTCAGCGCGCTGCCGGATGTCGCAGTTTCCCAGAGTTCCGGAACCTCAGCTTTGCTGTGGTTCTCACTTTTATCAATTGCTTTATTTGCTGCGCTTGCTTACGCGCATTATTGGAAAAAGAAGCAGGACCGGGAAGGAATATATACAAAATATAAACTTCCGGACGATCCAAAAAAAATACGCCGTTAATACATTAAAAACTTAACTATTTATTGTATTTTAAAATTTATTATTAAGGCAATAACTTACTTATTATAGTGGAGTTTTATGATGATCAACATAGGACCGATTAATATACCATTAGAAGTAGCTTATTCATTTCTGATAATGACTGCGGTTTTTTTATCATTTAAATATATCGGATTTGAAATAATAAGTGCAATTTTTGGAGTACTGAGCACAATATACGGCTCGAAAATTCTCATTCAAAACTATGAACTTATTATTCAAAACTACATATTTTCAAAACTTGACGCCGTTTTTATGATTTGTATCGGTTTATTTTTGGTCTATCGCGGCTATTTCAGCATTCGGATGGAAAGGGATATGAGCAGTTGGCGTTAAGATACTTCTGAAGCAGACGTTTCTTTTTCTGCAACTTTTGCGAGATCGCGCGCAATTGCATATGCGCCTTTGATTTTCTGCTCATTATCCGCCCAGTCGCGGCGGACAATCAGTTTCGTGCCTTTTACTTTTGCAAGAGCATTTTGTCCGCCGATCCAGGTCAGCAACCCTTCCGGATCAGGAAAACGGTCATTGTGAAAGCGCAAGGTAGCGCCCTTCGGCCCGCCATCAAGTTTCGCGATATTAGCGCGCCGGCACATGGATTTAATCATCACGACCCGCAGCAGATTCTCAACTTCGGCCGGAGGTTTGCCGAAACGGTCGTGCAGCTCGGCGGCAAAACCCTCAAGCTCTTTTTTACTGTTAAAAGATGAAAGCCGCCGGTAAAGGCCAAGCCGTACATCCAGGTCGGCAACGTAAGTGCCGGGTATCAAAACCGGCAATCCGAGATTGATCTGCGGCGACCATTTGCCATCGTCATCACTGTCCGGAAGCTCACCCGCGCGCATCTTGGCAAGCGCTTCCTCAAGCATGTCCTGATAAAGCTCATAGCCGAC
>CALFWP010000025.1 GCA_937927905.1 uncultured Neomegalonema sp. | reverse complement strand
ATCCTGTGTTCGACCCAATGGGCGGAAACGCTGTCATACGAAGACCCGATCTTCGGAACGGCTGCGAATTACGAGACCGAGTTCAAATCGGAATATCCTGAATACAAGGAAAAGAAAGTTCCTTATCAGACGGCACAGGCTTCTGCCGCCGTTTATGTATTCAAGGATGCGTTCGAGCGTGCAGGCACGCTGGAAAAGGATGCCGTGCGCGATGCCATCGCCGAAACCCAGCTTGATACCTTCTATGGCAGCATCAAATTCTCGGAATTCGGCAACAACATCGCAAAGCCGATGGTCCTGCGTCAGATTCAGGACGGGGAATACAATGTGGTCGCTCCTTCGGGGTTTGCATCACATGACCTGAACTGGCCGCGTAAGTAAGGCCTTTCAATACGGCCGGATACTTCTTGGAGAATCCGGCCGTTTCCGCACCTTCCTAAATTGTGACGTTTATTTCGAGAGGCGGCATGGACCAGATCCTTGGCAATATTGATTTGTTAATTCAATTTCCGATCGTGAATATGAAAATCATTATCGACGGCGTTATGATCGGCGCACTTTTTGCGCTTGCGGCATACGGCCTGGCCCTGGTCTGGGGCGTTATGAACGTCAAAAATCTTGCACAGGGCGATTTCGTGATCGCGGGCGGGTATGTTGCGTGGTGGTTATCCCGTCAGGGCGTTCATCCGCTGCTCGGTGTTCCAGCGGCCTTTATTGTTATGTGGATACTGGGATGGGTGATCTATAAACTTGTCATCAGCCGCGTGATCGAGCGTGATCTCTTTACATCCTTACTGGCGACCTTCGGACTGGCCATTATGATGGCACAGATACTGAACCTCATGTTCGGTTCCGACACCCAAAGCATCGACCTGAATTACGAAACATTGCATTTCGCCGACGGCCTGATTGATGTGCCGATGTCAAAGCTGATCGGGGTTTGCATGGCCCTTTCTCTTGCCGCAGCCGTAATCATCTTTATGAAGCGCAGCCGCATGGGTCAGGCAATCCGCGCCACGGCGCAGGATGCGCGCGCCGCACGGGTGCTAGGCATTGACACTGAAAAAGTCTACGCTTTCACGTTCTCTCTCAACTCCGCGATTTGCGGCGCGGCGGGAGCGATTATCGTCATGGCCTGGGTGATACAGCCTTTCTACGGCATCACTTATTCCATCCGTGCCTTTGTGATCGTCACAGCTGCCGGTCTCGGCAACCTGCCCGGTGTTATCACCGCCGGTCTCGGTATCGGCGCAGCGGAACAATACGGCAGCCATATTTTCGGCATCGGATATCAGCAGGCGATTGCGGTTCTGCTTCTGCTGCTCGTCCTTGTGATACGGCTGTTACTGCAGCGCCGTAAACGCCAAGTTCTGCAGTAAGGGGTAGGAACTATGAAAAATCTTGCTATGCCGGTTCTGCATCTCGTTTTGCTTGGCGTTATCATCGCTGCACCGTTTGTGTTTCCCGATTATCAGACACAACTCGCAACACTCTGGCTGTTTATCATCGTCTCTCTGACCTGGGATATGACCGGTGGTCAAATGGGATACAACTCTCTCGGAAATATCTTTTTCTACGGCACAGGCATGTATGTTGCCGCCGTGATTACCATTGGTCTTGCCCATAATGTCAGTGAATATACCGACGCTGCCGGGGGTGGAATATTCAAATTTACCAGCGCGCAATATTATTCCGGTGTTGTACTCGGTTCGATCGGTGCCGGCCTTTTCTGTGCGCTTAGTGCCTTTATTATCGGGTATGTCACCTTCGGCCTGCGCGGTCCTTATTTCGCAATCGGCACCCTCGGTGTTGCTATCGCCGCAGGTGAGCTGGTGTCAAACTGGGAATGGGTCGGCGGCGGTCAGGGAATCTCCATGCCCAACTATCCCGGCGAACAGGAAAGGCTGTTCATCTATTTCTGTTTCGCTGTGGTTGGCGTCATTCTCTACACTTTCCTGCGCTGGCTTTACTCAACGCGCTTTACAGCCGCGATCAACGCTATCCGCGATGATGAGGAAAAAGCCGAAGCCATGGGCATTCACACTATGCGCTATAAATTGACCGCCTGGGCGATGTCCGCATTCTTCGTCGGGATTGCCGGTGCAATTTCCGCCTTTCAGCTGTTGCATTTCGAACCGCTGGAAACCGCCTACCAGACCATCAATCTGGGCATCTTCATGGTCGTATGTGTTCTGCTAGGCGGCAAAGGTACACTCTGGGGGCCGATTATCGGTGCAACGCTGTTTCATGTCTTCAAGGAAATCACATGGAATTATTTCCTCGGCTGGCAATGGGTCGCGCTCGGCGCGCTGATCGTGATCACTGTGGTCTATTTCCAGGAAGGGCTTATGGGCTGGCTGATGGCGAAAAAACCCGAATGGTTCGGCATCCGGATCGACAGCAAAGACCCGGCCTCTAAAATCGCGGAGGCCGCAGAATGAGTGCAATTATCGAAGTCAGCAACGTCTCCAAATCCTATGGCGGCGTCAAAGCGAACAGCAATGTTTCGATGCAGGTTCAAAAGGGCGGCATCACCGGCCTGATCGGTCCGAACGGGTCCGGAAAAACCACACTGTTCAACTCTATCGTCGGGTATCATCCGATTGATAAAGGCTCGATCAAATTCGAGAACAAGGAAATTTCCAAACTCCAAGTGCCGGAGATTGCGCGCCTGGGCCTGTTGCGGACCTTTCAGCAAACACGGATTTACGGCGCCATGAACTGCGTAGAGAATATGCTGATCTCCATGCCGCATCGGAAGATGACATTCCGGGATGCGTTCTCACGCAACAACGCTGAACACATCGAGCGGGCAGAAAACCTGCTGGATTTTGTTGGCCTTTACGAAAAGCGCTATCTGCGCGGCGGTTCATTATCATTCGGACAGCAAAAACTGCTCGAATTCGCGATGGCTCTGATGAACGAACCGACCGTGCTTTTACTGGATGAACCGACTGCCGGAATCAATCCGACGCTGATCAACGGTCTGATCGACCGTCTAAAACGTGCCAATTCCGAATTCGGGATCACTCTGTTTGTGATCGAGCACAATATGCGGGTGATTATGAACATGGCAGATCATATCTATTGTCTTGCCCATGGCGAGATGCTGGCCGAAGGCGGGCCGGATGAAATACAGAACAATCCGACCGTTATTGATGCCTATTTGGGGGCGCATTGATGTCTGAGATTCAGGAAACGGAAAATGCCGTCAGAGGATACGGCAGCGGCGGTGTTGATACTGTCATCTCGGTCGAGGATGTCACCCGCCAGGTCGCCGCGATCGCAGAGGACATACCGGTCTCCCGCCTTGATGAGCTGGCGGGCGAGTCTCCGCTTGTGTCGATTGATACGCTGCGCGCAGGATACGACAAGATGGAAATCCTGCATGACATCAATCTGCGCGTTGCCAAGGGGCAATCCCTCTGCCTGATCGGACCGAACGGTGCCGGTAAATCAACGATACTTCATTCAATCTTTGGGTTTACAAATATTTTTGGCGGCAAAATCTCAATCGGCGGGAAAGATGTCACCAAACTGACGCCAAGTGAAAAACTGGCCAATGCCGGTATCGCCTACATCCTGCAGGACAAATCCGTTTTCCCGGGCATGACCGTAGAAGAAAACCTGTGGATGGGCGGATTTTTAAAAGATCAGCCGAATGAGGCAAAAAAAGCCGCTGAGATGGTGTTTGACAAATACCCCCGCCTTGCCGCACGCCGCAAGCATCAGGCAAAAGTCCTCTCGGGCGGTGAGCGCCGTCTGCTCGAAATCTCCCGTGCACTTGTCATGGATCCCGAAGTTCTGCTTGTGGATGAGCCATCCATCGGGCTGGAGCCGCGATTTATCGACATGGTGTTCGAAATTCTGGACGACTTACAACGGCGCGACGGTAAAACAATTATAATGGTCGAACAGAACGCCAAAAAGGGTCTGGAATTCGCCGATATCGGCTATGTCCTTGTCTCAGGCGAAATCGCGATTGCCGGTAAGGGGGATGAACTGCTGGCGAATCCGAAAGTCGGACAACTTTTCCTTGGCGGTTAACGGAGGCAGGCCGGGAATTATCCGGCCACATCCTCTACCGTAAAATAGCGTTGTCCGTATTCACCGGAACATGCCACATAATATGTTCCTTCGCGGCTGACGCTTTTGTTGCCCGCATCAATACCGTTACATATGCCTTTGTTTAACAACAGAGATGCATAATCCATGATCACTTGCAGATCAGATTGTGTCAGGCCGTAATCCCCGACACGCGGGATGCCGCGAATGCGCGGGTCCGGACCGCCGGTATTCTGCCCGCTTCCGTAAAATGCTGTGTCCCTCTGAGGCTGGTGCGACAGAAAATCATACGCAACCCAATGCGCCGCCTGGTACGGTCCCGGTTTCTGACACGCGGCCCCCTCAAGACTGATATCGTAGAACCCTGAGATACGGACCCAATTACCCCTTTTTTCCTGAATACTGACAGGGGCGTTAAAGCCCAACCGGTTCGCAATACAGCAGTCGGTGGATGCACAATAACGCACATTCAGGCTATCACCGGATACATACATGGTATGACTGTCCGCACGAACCTCCGCGCATAAACCGATACTTAACAGTCCAAAGGTTGTAAATGCATTTTTAAACATACGCCCTCCTTCAATGAGAGAAAGATGTACGCAGGTTTATTTAATTAACAATTTAAGCAATTCGAATTACTGAAATTATGAATATTCACATATTATTAATTTTATTATAAATATTTAATTTAACTATATTTCCATTAATTTATTTAATACTATGGAAAATATATAATGCAGGGCCGCCAGAATGCAGGGCTACGTATATTGTCTAACCAATGCAACCATGCCCGGGCTTGTAAAAATCGGCAGAACAGCGAGAAACCCTGCAACACGTGCGGCGGAAATCAGCGCATCCACCGGCGTTGCAACTCCCTTTAATTTAGAATGGAGCCGGCGTGTAGATGACATGGCCAGCGCCGAAAGTGATCTGCATGGCGCATTATCACGGCACCGGCTGAACAAACGGCGTGAATTTTTCCGTTGCACACCCGCACTGGCCTATACTGCATCAAAAACACTCGGCAGTTTCCGGAAAAAGCCGCAAAAACGTTCAATCTGGAAACGACCGCGAAAAGGTGCATCACGGAAAAGCGACAGACGTCTGGGCCTGTCGCTCATTGCAGTGACACTGCTGATTTTCACCTGTGCAATCATGTTCGATCTGGATACGTCAACAATTGCAACCGCAATCGCAACAATCGGTATCGCACTCAGTCTGTTTTTTCAGAACGCATCCCAGGATAATCCGTCCGGACGCTGATCGGTCAGCTGCGTTTTAAAGCATCACGGATTTCTTCGAGCAATGCCTCCTGGCGCGGCGTCTCTGCCGGGACCTCTTCCTCGGCTTTTTTAGCTTTGTTAATGCCCTTGATGATCATGAACAGAACAAAAGAAACGATCACGAATGAAATCAGCGCATTCAGAAACAAACCGTATTTGACCAGAACCGGATCACCGCCACCGAGACCCTCGCCGAGATTAATGGCCAAAGCGGAAAAGTCAACGCCACCGGTCAGGTAGCCGACCACCGGCATAATAATATCGCCGACCAACGATGTGACAATGGATGTAAACGCGGCACCGATGACGATACCAACCGCCATATCGACCATATTGCCCTTTACCGCGAACTCTTTGAATTCTGTAAGCATTCCCATGGATTCTCCCCCTGCCGTAATAAAATGAACGTTTGGACCCTGTTAACACTTTAAGGAAATTACAATCATTCACGGCGATATGCGACACTTTGTCCGGAATATTCGCACACAATTCTATCCGCGTAAGACGCCACCGGTCATTTTTTCAACCGCTGCAACCACTTTCCCTGCAATTGCATCAATTTCCTCATCCTTGAGCGTTGCCTGTTTCGGCTGTAAGCGTACAGCAACGGCCACCGATTTTTTGCCTTCGCCAAGCTGTTTTTCCGCTTTCGGGCCACTGAACACATCAAAGACAGTAACATCTTCAATCAGGGCCTTATCCGCGCTGCGCGCAGCCCTGCGGATATCTTCAGCCTCGCGGCGCTCATCCACCACAAAGGCAAAATCCCGCTCCACTGCCTGTAATTTGTTAAGACCGAGGGCCGAACGGGCCTTTGTTTTCGCCTTAGGGAACGGAATGGCGGCAAGATAGATCAGAAAAGCCACCGCCGGGCCATCGATATCCATGCCCTCAACCGCCTTCGGGTGCAGCTCTCCGATTTCGGCAATCGTGACCTTCGGTCCGAGCTTCAGAGCCGCAGAGCGCCCGGGGTGGAAAAACGGTGATGCGGAGCGGTCGGTTTGCAAACGATCCACCGGCGCACCAAGGGCGCTCAGCACAGCCTCTACATCCGCCTTTGCATCAAAAAAGTCGAGACCGCGGCGTGCAGCGGTCCAATCCCGACCGCTTACATGACCGGCCCGAATGCCGGCGGCAACTATTTGTTCTTCGCCAGGCTCAGCCCCGTGAAAGGCGGCCCCGACTTCAAACAGAGCCAAATCCTTAAAACCCTGCGCCTGATTGCGCGCAGCAGCGGCCAGTAACCCCGGCAAAGGATTGGGCCGCATGTCAGACATCTCCGAGGAGATCGGATTTTCAAGTTTGAGGGCTTCAGCACCGCCGCCGAACAGTGCCGCCTCTTTGCCAGCGACAAAGCTGTAGGTCACACATTCATTCATGCCCTGCGCCGCAAGCGACCGGCGCGCGGTGGCGATGCGGCGCTGTATCGGCGTCAGGCTGCGTTTGATAACGCCTGATCCGGAGCGGGTGAGCGGCACGGACGTCAGATTGGTCAGCGACGCAACCCGTGCAACCTCCTCAACAAGATCAGCCTCACCGCGTACATCTGGACGCCACGACGGAACAGAAACCTCCATCGGCTCCCCATCCGTGACACCGAAGCCCAGCGCCTCAAGGATACGCTTTTGCTCCGGCCTTTCAACATCCATACCGACAAGGGTTTTGATCCTATCGACGCGCAGGGAGTAACTGCGCGCAGTATCAGGGGCGACACCTGACACGACAAGTTCCGACGGCTCTCCACCACACAGATCCAGAATCATCCGTGTCGCAAGCTGCATCCCTTCAAAGGCAAATTCAGGGTCTATACCGCGCTCAAACCGGTAGCGCGCATCAGAATTGATCCTTAGCTTGCGCCCTGTCATCGCTGTACGCACCGGATCAAAATAAGCGCTTTCGATGAATACATTCACCGTTTTATCACTACAGCCGGAGGCCTCTCCGCCCATAACGCCGCCAATGCCCTCAGGCCCGTTATCATCACAGATCAGCGTCATAGCATCGTCGAAGGTATATTCTTTGCCATCCAACGCCAGCAGCGTTTCACCGGGTTTTGACAGGCGCACATGAATATCACCATGGACTTTATCGGCATCGAAAACGTGCAGAGGCCGGGCACGGTCATAGGTCATGAAATTGGTCATATCGACCAGCGCATTGATGGGCCGCAGGCCGATTGCACGAAGCCGGTTTTGCAGCCATTCCGGTGACGGGCCATTCCGGACACCGCGGATATAACGCCCGACGAACAGCGGACAGGCCTTGTCCTTGACATCATCACCAAGGCTGACAGAGACCGGCGACGGGAATGTGCCTGCAATCTCTTCTGTTGGTAAAGGCTTGAGCGTGCCGATGCCCCGCGCCGCCAGATCCCGCGCGACACCGCGAACCCCCAGGGCGTCCGGACGGTTCGGCGTTATGGCAATATCAATCACCGGATCATTCAGGCCCTTGTAGTCGATAAAGCGCGCGCCAAGCGGTGCATCCTCCGGCAGATCGATAATGCCGTCATGATCATCGGAGATCATCATCTCACGCTCGGAACACAGCATACCGTTGGATTCGACACCACGTATGACACCGGGTTTCAAATCTACGCCCGTACCCGGGACATGGGTACCGGGAGGCGCAAAGACCCCGACCAGGCCCGTGCGGGCATTCGGAGCACCACAAACAACCTGTACCATTTCGGACGGAGCATCCGGCCCGTTCACCCAGGCCTCGACTTTACACAGACGCAACCGGTCGGCATCGGGATGCTGAACCGCCTCAACCACACGGCAGATGCGGAATGCTCCCAGAGTTTCGGCCGGGTTTTCAACTCCTTCGACCTCAAGTCCGAGATCGGTCAGAGCTGCCGCAATTTCGTTCACATCCGCGTCGGTATCAAGGTGCGTTTTGAGCCAGGAAAGCGTAAATTTCATCGGGTAGGTCCGCCTGCATCAGTTTGTGCAGGCGGTTTAGCCTAAATGCGCCCCGGGGCAAAGGCTCACATGATCGCGGATTTGATGATCCAGGCCACAATGCTCAGCAATGTCACCCCGGCAAGCCAGATCCCTGCAAACCACGCTAGTTTACGTAAATTGTCGCGCTGCATCAGTGATATCCGTCCTCTGCCCTGATTTTTCCGCGAAACACGTAATAGGCATAGGCTGTGTAGCCCAGAATGACCGGCAGCAGAACAAGTGTACCCACAAGCGCGAACTCCAGACTGCTATCAGGTGCAGCGGCATCCCAGATCGTCAGGGACGGGGGCACGATATTCGGATAAAAACTGATGCCGATACCAGCGAAACCCAGAACAAACAAAGTGATTGAGGCCAGAAACGGAATCGCATCGCTTTTATTGCTCAACCCTTTGAACAGCGTATAGGCCGTAACAGCAACCAACAGCGGCACCACACCTGTCAGTGCAAATCTCGGCCAGGAGAACCAGCGCTCGTAGTATACCGGATCAAGAAACGGCGTTGCCAGACTGACCGCACCGATCAGCGCCAGTGTCGCGATGGCCAGACGGACGGAAACCATGCGCATCCGCTCCTGAAACGCGCCCTCGATCTTGAGGTTCAGCCAGGTCGATCCGAGCAGGGTATAGCCCACGGCAACCCCGATACCGGTCAACACGGAATACGGCGTCAGCCAGTCCCACCAGCCGCCCGCATAGGCGCGGTTTTCCACCTCAATCCCCTGCACAAGCGCGCCCAGCGCGATGCCCTGCATGAGGGACGCGACCAGCGAACCGCCGAAAAAGGCGAGGTTCCAGACCCATTTCCAGCGCTCGGTCCGCCAGCGGTATTCAAACGCTACGCCTCTGAACACCAGCGCCAGCAGCATGGCGGTCAGCGGCACATAAAGCGCAGGCAGCACCGTGGCATAGGCCAGAGGAAAGACCGCGAACAAACCGCCCCCGCCCATGACAAGCCATGTCTCGTTCCCGTCCCAGACCGGCGCGACCGAATTCATGGCCAGATCACGCTCTTCCTCGGTTTTCAGAAACGGGAACAGGATCCCGATCCCAAGGTCGAACCCGTCAAGTACCACGTATACAAGAACCGCAAACGCTATAATTCCGGCCCAGATGAATGGAAGATCAAACTCCATGATTTATCCTCCCGCTACGCCGGATTTGAGTTGTTGTGCCGGTGTTATGCCCGCTGTGCGGATCGGTCCTTTGTTCAAGCCCATTTTGACATCGAGAGGTCCGGGAGTCTTATTCATCATCCGCATGATGTAATAAGTCCCTGCGCCGAATACGAAAAAGTAGACGATGATAAACGCGGTCAGAGATGCGGCCACTGCCGGAGCCTCAACCGGAGCAAGCGAATCAGAGGTCCTCAGTAGGCCGTAAACTGTAAAGGGCTGTCTGCCCACTTCGGTTGTCACCCAACCGGCCAAAACCGCGACAAAGCCCGACGGAGCCATCAGCACCATGACCCGGTGCAGCCATGTCGCCTCGTAAAGCTGTCCCTTCCAGCGGCGCAGAAGGCTCCACAGACCGATGGCCAGCATTGCAAACCCGATGGCGATCATGATGCGGAAACTCCAGAACACAATCGCAACCGGCGGCTCTTCATCATCGGGGATGGTGTCAAGACCGGCCAGCGGCGCATTCAGATCGTGCTTGAGAATCAGGCTGGAAAGCTTGGGAATCTCGATTTTGTAATCAATGCGCTTTTCTTCCTCATTCGGAATACCGAACAGGATCAGCGGCGCGCCGTCCGGATAGCTGTCAAAATGACCCTCCATGGCCATGACTTTGGCCGGTTGATGCTCCAGTGTGTTCAAACCGTGCAGGTCACCGGCGATAATCTGTGCCGGTGTCACGACAACAGCCATCCACATTGCCATGGAAAACATCTTTCGCGCTGCCATGTTCGCCCTGTTGCGCAGCAAATGCAGGGCACCGACACCGCCGACCACAAAGGCCGTCGTCAGATAGGCCGCAAGAACCATATGGGTCAGGCGATACGGGAAGGACGGATTGAACACAATCGCCCACCAGTCCTCGGGCACAAACTGGCCGTCCGCATTGATGCTGAAACCGGCGGGCGTCTGCATCCAGGAATTGACCGATAAAATCCATGTTGCCGACAACAAAGTACCGAAAGCGACCATGCCGGTGGCAAACATATGCAGTTTCGGGCCGACTTTATCCCGCCCGAACAGCATGATACCCAGAAAACCGGCTTCGAGGAAAAAGGCGGAGAGAATCTCATACGCCATAAGCGGCCCGATCACCGGACCGGCCTTATCAGAGAAAACGCTCCAGTTGGTGCCGAACTGGTAGGACATGACGATGCCGGACACGACACCCATACCGAAGGCGACGGCAAAAATCTTTTTCCAGTAATTGAACAGCGAGAGGTAGACCTCTTTTTTCGTCCAGAGCCACAACCCGTTCAAAACCGCCAGATAGCTGGCAAGACCAATGGAAAAGGCGGGGAAAACGATGTGAAAAGAGACCGTAAAGGCGAATTGTATCCGTGCGAGAAGCTCTGCACTCATTCCATCAAACATTCCGGCACCTGCATGATCAATGTCTGTTTCACTACAGGATATAGGTGGCGAAACATTATTGTGCAGGTGCGAAAGGTGCGACGCGGCATCGCACCTTTTTCAACGGTTTATGTTGCTATGCAGCAAGATAGGAAAACGTAGACAGGCTGTTCCGGTCCGCCTGATAAAAGGTCATGGAATTCAGGTCACTATCGTAAATATACGAAGGTTTCGGTCCCAAATCCTTTCGTGCCGCACGGATATCCTGCCGCTCTGCAACAGAAGCCGCAGCAAGCTTCGTCCGGCTCAGGATAACAGGGGCAGCCGCCAGAGCCGCCGAGGATTTCAGAAAATCACGTTTGTTCATAACCATCTCCGGTTCTGTTAACTTCAGAAAAGCTAAGATCATAAATGCGCAGAAAATTTGAACTTTAACCTACAGGAAAACCTTTTTTTCAATATGTTACGCAGATTTCAGCATCTAAAGTTACCCATTCAATGTCCGCATAATCATTTATTAACAACATCGTCATTATAATCAGTTGTGATTTGGTATTGCGGTATTGCATTCAATATCAACTGATTGCATATTTTAACCTTCGTTAACAAATAAAACTACGGAGCAAAACAATGGCTGCATTTCCACAGGGTAAATATGTCAGCCGTTGGCGGGATGGTCACGAAAGCGGACAGACCGCAGAAAACAAAATTTCTGATAGTATGACTAGTTTATTCAAATACCGCAAAGAACTTGTCGGCAAGGAAATCGCCGGTCAAAGTCAGCAAAGTGCAAAGACGTCAGGCAAATCTTCCGACCACTGAACAGTATGGCCCGGGCTGTTCAATTCTGCCCATTTAATATCCAATCAGGGACCTTTCCACCGTCATCGGTTCCTTTTATCTGAACCATTCCCGCAAGCGACCATTCCGTTCTTTCAGGCCCTTTGCGACCGTCTATGGTTGTTGATGAAGCAAGCTTACCTGTGAGTGTAAGTAATACTGCATGTGCATCATCACGCAATATAACCGGCACTTCGAAACCTGAACGCTCTTTCCAAAGACCGATGGTACGATTCTTATTCCGTCCGTTATGCTCTGTCCGTGCAATTAACCCCAAAGACGTAAGCGTTAAAACAGAGGCCCCCGGATCTTCGGCAAGTACCGTAGCATAACGTGCAGACCAACGATGTTTTAATTGGGGCCCATCCATCAATAATGCAATCACAAGTGATGGACCGACAGCACGTATAAGTCGTTGACAGGGGTCTATACGCGCCAAGTCTTCACATACAAGCGTAGTACATGTAGAGGTCTCGCTTAGTGTGAAAACATCTATTGCGCGATGTGATATGCGCAGTTTCTCCCACCATGCCTTTGAAGGGTGCAGCGCATCCCCCAAACCGTAACTTTTAATCTGACC
>CALFWP010000024.1 GCA_937927905.1 uncultured Neomegalonema sp. | reverse complement strand
TAAATATCGATCGGATCAGTCAGGGCCATAGCAACACCGTCTGTTATTCAATATGAGCATAGGGCATTGTAAATGCCGGAGCGCCGGACGCCTCCGGTATTTACAATTTTCAACCCATTTTCCACGCAACCGCAAAGGAGTTTAACACGGCTGCAACCTGATCTTCAGTCGCACCGGCGGTCGGTTTAATGACGGCAATCTGACCCTTTTTAGAATCTTTCTCACACGTCACATCCGCCTCAACCCCGGCTTCTTTCAGCGCATCGGTGAAGACTCTGCAAATCGCGGAACGGCGCAAATCAGGTTTAAAGATTTTACCAACGGCAGTTTTCGGCAATTCACCCATCACTTCGGCGTAAACGGGCTGCGCCGCGCGCTCGGGCACATGCTCCTTAGCGAATTCCACAATTTCTGCCGGATCAAGGCTCTCGCCCTCATTCAGCTCGACATACGCACAAGGCAATTCACCGGCATAAGAGTCCGGCTGTCCGATCACCCCGACAAAGGCAACTTTCGGATGCAGCATAATCGCTTCCTCAATCATGCCTGGGTCAATGTTGTGACCGCCGCGAATGATCAGGTCCTTGGCACGGCCCGTAATCCAGAAATATCCGTCCGGGTCAACCCGGCCCAGATCGCCGGATCGCAGCCATTCCCCGCCGTCCGGTCCTTTAACGAATACTTTGTCGCGCGGGATGTCTTTATACCCCGGAAAGACATGAGGGCCGGTGATGCAGATTTCAGCGATTTCATCTACCGCAGCCTCGCCTGTGCACACACCATCATCGTCAATATGCAACAGTTTCATACGGGTATACGGCAGCGGAAAACCAACGGACCCGATTTTGCGCTCACCGCCCGGAGGATTGACCGAGCACACAACCGTTGCTTCGGTCTGGCCATAGCCCTCAAGAATTTTGATCCCGGTTTTTTCCTCGAATTGCTTGAACAATTCCACCGGCAGAGGTGCAGAACCGCAAACCGTGAAATTGAGCGATGAAACATCCGCATCAATCTTACGCTGGTTCAACGCAGCAAGAGCCGTAGGCACCGACATGAAGAAATTGACTTTGTAGCGTTCGACAAGCTTCCAGAAATTGTCAATAACGCCCTCGCCGCGAAATCCGGCAGGTGTCATCAACACCAATCGTCCGCCATTCATAGGACAGGTCAGTCCCATGACATATGCGCCGAAACAATGGAACAGCGGCAGTGCACACAAAATCACATCGCCCTCGTTCAGCACGCCCTCTTTGACAATATGGCCGATAAAGACCATGCCGCCGATTTTATGCGTGGCAAGTTTCGGATCACCCGTGGTGCCGCCGGTATGGAAATAAGCCGCCACACGATCACGGCCTCCGGGCGGGATCTCAAAATTTAATGCATCTCCAGGCTGACCGGTAAGGGCTTCTTCCCAGTTCAGAACGGTCTTTCCATGATCAGCTGCCACTTTCGGACGGATCAGCGGGATTAGCCACGAGAGCGGCGGCGCCAGATATTTGCGCATGTCAATTTCGATGACATGCGTGACACCCGGCGCGGATTTCAGCGCTTCGGCAACTGTCTGGGCAATTTCCGTTTTGGGAAACGCCTTCAGGGTCACGACAATTTTAGCGTCAGAATCTCTCAGAATCGCAGAAATCTGTGATGCCTCGAGCAAAGGATTGATGGGGTTAACAATACCGGACGTTTGCGCGGCAAACATCGCCGCGACCGTCTCCGGCAGGTTCGGCAAAACCAAAGCTACGGAATTGGTCTCATCGGCACCCAGACTGCGGAACAGATTTGCCGCCCGCGTCGAAACCTCAAGCAACTCGGCATAGGTCCAATCATAGGCCTTGTCGGTCGGCTTTCCCTTTAACTGAAAGGTAACCGCTGTATTTGACGGCCATTTTTGCGCCCCTTCCTGCAGAACCTGATAAGTCGATTCCAGATCATAACGATCTTCGAGAGGGGTTGCCTCATGCTTTGCGATATCTTCGCGCACCGCCATACGCATTGTTGCGCCCATTATACTCTCCCTGGTTAGCGCAGAATGCCGCGCTTAAAATTATTTCAGAGACAGTTACATGGGTACAGCGAACGCGCAAGATGCGCCGTAGCGTCAGCTTATGACGATCTACCGGCAGCGTCATCGTCGGAATGCATGACAGGCAAACGACGCGGAAACAGTAACCAGCCAAGACCAAAGCCGAAGCCAAGGGCAAAAATGAGAACCAGCCAGCGCTGATACTCGAACTGATCGACCATAAATCCGCCCGGTCCCCATATAAAACGCAGCAAAATGGCGAGAGTAAAGACACCGACAGCGAAATAAGCCCAGATCAGTTCACTGTCGAAAATTGTAATTTCTTTGTTTTCACTGTTCATTCCGGCTTTCCTTTCAAAAGACCGCCAAACCGTAAGCCCAAATATTCCTCTTATGCAACAGCCCGTGACAGGGCGCATTGCGACCAAAGCTTGCCCAAAGCCTGTACCAGATGATCAATATCGCCATCGGAATGCAGCGGCGAAGGCGTGAACCTCAGGCGTTCCGTACCTTTCGGCACCGTAGGATAATTAATCGGCTGAACATAAATCCCGTATTCATCCAACAGGTAATCACTCAGCATTTTACATTTGGACGCATCACCGATCATCACCGGAACAATGTGACTGGGGTTTGCAAGGTGCGGGATTCCGGCATCGTCCAGTTTTTTCCGCAGAGTCGCGACCTGTTTACGTTGACGCATCCGCTCCATGTCACTGTTGCGCAAATGCCGGATGGATGCCGCCGCGCCCGCAGCAACCGCAGGCGGCAAGGCGGTGGTAAAAATAAACCCGCTAGCGAAAGACCGGACAAAATCACACAAAGAGCGCGAACCGGTAATGTATCCGCCCATCACCCCAAAAGCCTTGCCGAGCGTACCTTCGATCAGGGTCACGCGATGGGCAACACCGTCCCGCTCCGCAATTCCGCCACCTTGAGCGCCGTAAAGCCCGACAGCATGGACCTCGTCCAGATAGGTCATAGCCCCGTATTTATCGGCCAGATCACAAATCGACTCGATCGGTGCGATATCACCATCCATGGAGTAGACACTCTCAAAGGCGATGATTTTCGGAGCATCGGGATCTGCCGCCGCCAGTTTTGCCTCCAGATCCGCCATATCATTGTGGTTCCAAATGACCTTTTTCGCCCGGGAATGACGCATCCCTTCAATCATTGAGGCATGATTAAGCGCGTCGGAAAAGATGATACAGTTCGGCAACCGCGACCCAAGGGTTCCCAGTGCCGCCCAGTTCGACACATACCCTGACGTAAACAACAGCGCCGCCTCTTTACCGTGCAGTTCCGCAAGCTCCAGCTCCAGTTGAACATGATGGTGATTCGTACCGGATATATTGCGGGTTCCCCCTGCCCCCGCACCGCAACTCTCCAAAGCATCATGCATTGCCTGTAAAACTGCCGGATGCTGTCCCATGCCGAGGTAATCATTCGAACACCAGACCGTGACGTCACGCTGGCCGCCGTCATAATGGTTTTTAGCCTTGGGAAAAGCTCCTCTGCGCCGTTCCAGATCGGCGAAAACGCGGTAATTTCCGTCCTCACGCAGCGTATCGAGCTGATCTTCAAAAAGCTGATCAAAGTTCATGGACTTTTCCCCGTTCGTAATCATGCGTAACAGATCGTCTTGTTTTATTAGAATCGCAAGGTGCCTGCGGCAACATCCATTGCCACAATTTCGCGTCAGCCAGCGGGATCACCATCATCCAGTGTTCAAGCAAAGCTAACGCCGTAAGTGCAGTCAATAAAGCAAAGCCGATAGCTTCGGGCGCGACAGCAGCCTGTGCACCCCAGCGTTCCAGCCAACATCCTGTTGCAAATGTCAAAATCGTGACCGACACCGGAAAAAGGGCATTCATAGGCGCAATACGGAAATGACTGGCAAGGTGCCCCATCGGCTTAGGCAGAAAGTCGGTATTTATATTCGGCACACCAAGATAAAGGTTCAACTTTGCACTGATTCGCGCAAAAAACAGCACTGCGAATGTCCATACGCCGAACATATTTTGAGCATCTTGCGCTACCCATGCGGCAGCGATCATCACAACAATCAGGGCAAGTTCGGCATAAGCGACCGTGCCCCAGGCGCGCACAAAACGCTCCAATGGCGGCACGCCCGGCGGACAAGGATAGGTATTCGGACCGCTGATCATGCCGCAAAGAAAGGCCAGCTCAAACCACCCCCAAATCAGGATTGCCGAACCGAATGCCCCGTATACCGAACCGATAGAATTCAGATGCAGCGTGTGCCAGAATCCCCAGAAACCGAGCATGAGAAACGGCAAAGCTCCGATCGTGAGTCCGGCATGGGATATTCCGGTGCCGTGATCCGCACGCTTTACACCAAACAAAATCAGCCCGGTGGAAAACCACCAGACCAACAGCGCCACGATTGCCGCCACCCAGGGTATGTCAAGCCATGCCTGCATTGCGGATTTAATAGGCCGGCACCAGGTGACTGCTCTCAGGCACCCGGTTCTTTTTAGATGGGATCAGATAGAGGCCTGCAAAGTTCTTTCCGACCCGTGCTCCGGCAAATATTTTGCCGAAAAACCCGCCGATACCCCCGCGCTGCTTTGCAGTATCCATATCGGCAAAAGCGGCCCGCAACTTTGTCAGGCCGCGTTCCCAGCGCGGATTATCCAGGTCAATTGTCAGCGGGAAAACCTGTTTTGAAATCTCGGAGGTCTTGCGCAGGACTTCACGGTCGTATTCAGCGATATCAATGCCGAGCGCCTTATGAAAGGCCGGACGCTGATGGTCCCGCACGCACATTACGGAATACACTGCGATCAGAAAAAACTTGATCCAGAGCTTGTTACGCCCTGAGGTCAATTTTGGGTCCGTGCGCATCAGCAGAGCAAATGCCTCGCCGTGACTGAACTCATCATTGCACCATTGCTCGAACCACTTGAAGATCGGATGGATCATCTTATCTGGGTTTTGCTCCAGATGCCGATAAATGGTGATATAGCGCGCATAGCCGATTTTTTCGGACAGATAGGTCGCGTAGTAGATGAATTTCGGCTTGAAATAGGTGTATTTCTTCGCCTTGGTCAGAAAGCCCAGATTGACGCCAATACCGGCTTCGCGCAGGGCGTCGTTGATAAAACCGGCGTGGCGGGCCTCATCGCGGGACATATAGCTGAACAGCTCGCAGATATCGGGGTTTGATCCCCGGCGCTTCATTTCTTTGTAAAGCACACAGCCGGAAAATTCCGCTGTCAGGGAAGAAACGAGAAAATCAATCATCTCTTTCTTGAGTTCCGGCTCCATGCCGTCCCAGTCAATATCGTCCCACGCCTCGTTTTTCTTGAAGTGCTTGCGGTTCGGGTCCGCCTTCATCTGTCCGATCAGACGGTCCCATTCCGCGCGCACCGGCGTGACGTCGATGCGGTCCATCTCGTCAAAATCAGTGGTGTAAAAACGCGGATCGAGCAGCGTAGTTTCTGCCGCCATCTCGGTTGTTTCGGTTACAACATGTTTGCGCAACGGCGAGTCAACCGGCGTTGCATTGGTGAATTCCGTTGAAGCATTCATAACGTCACCTCTTCGGAAAAGGCGAATTCGCACAATTCCATAAATTCGAGATTGCCGGTCATACGCGTCCATTGGCGCTTGAACCATCCGGCGCGGGTTATGGTCGCGGTTCGGGCCTCGGTGATCACTTCGCCGTAGGCCGCAAGGACGGGCTTGCCGTGCACCAGCACTTCATCACCGGGATGAACCACGGCGCCGTTGTCAAAGCGCACATGGGCGTGAAGGCTTTCGAAAACATGTGACACCTCGACGGTACAGGGTGCGGTTTCCGTGCGTCTGAAAAACATTATCGCCTCCTATTCTTCCAACAGTTTCGCAAAGGCTGCGGC
>CALFWP010000023.1 GCA_937927905.1 uncultured Neomegalonema sp. | reverse complement strand
CATGGCGTGCGGAAGCTGAAAGGCGCGGGCGGATACGATCCGTGGACCGAGACGCAGATTGAGACTATGCGCACCACGACTGACGCCACTGCGCTCCTGATATTCGAATTGGCGCTCGGGACCGGTCAGCGCCCCGGTGATCTGATCGGGATGAGATGGGATGACTACCGGGACGGATTCATTTGTGTGAAGCAAAACAAGACCGGGAAGGAATTATGGATACCGCCGACCGGGCATCTTCGCAGGATACTTCGTATCGCCAAACATGAGGCGAACGGCCTAACCATCCTGTCAACCGACAAGGGCAGGCCGTATACTTATTGGGGAATAGCGCAGCGGGTGCGGAAGGCGATGAAGCGACTCGGCATCAAAGATGTCTCACTTCACGGACTGCGAAAGAACGCGACAATCGAACTGGCGGAGTCCGGGTGCAGCGATGCTGAAATTATGGCCATCACGGGCCACGCGACCCGCGATATGGTGACACTCTACAGCCGTAAGGCTCAACAAAAAGTACTCGCTAAAAAGGCAAGAGACAGAACGGATTGAGACTTTGAGTGGCATGGCGCGTGGCACTGCGCACTCATGGGAGGCCGCTAAGCCATTGTTTCATGGTGCCCCTGGACGGAGTCGAACCGCCGACCTTCGGTTTACAAAACCGCTGCTCTACCAGCTGAGCTACAAGGGCACTGTGCTGCACAATACTCATAATGATTTCATGTGCAAGGGGCTATTGAGTTTCAAAGCATGCCCCCGTATGGCTGTCATAGGGACAGCAGGACGAGAAACACTATGCGTGCATTCGTATTTCCCGGACAGGGATCACAGACCCTCGGGATGGGAAAAGACCTCGCCGAGGCCTCGCCGGTCGCAAAAGCGGTTTTTGATGAGGTGGACGAGGCTTTGGGCGAATCGCTCTCTTCAGTGATCTGGGGAGAGGATGCCGATGCTCTGACGCTGACACAAAATGCCCAGCCTGCGCTGATGGCCGTATCGGTTGCGGTCTCGCGGGTTCTTGAGGCAGAGGGTGGATTTTCTCTGGCGGATAAGGGCGTTTATGTTGCGGGGCATTCATTGGGTGAATATTCCGCGCTGACTGCGACGGGTGCTTTGTCTTTGGCCGATTCTGCACGTTTGCTACGGCTTCGCGGAGTTTCGATGCAGGAGGCGGTGCCTGTGGGCGTTGGCGCAATGGCAGCGCTTCTCGGTCTTGACCTTGAAGATGCACGCGCGGTTGCTGATGAGGCGGCACAGGGCGAGATATGCTCTGCGGCCAATGATAACGCACCCGGACAGGTGGTGATCTCCGGCCATAAGACGGCTGTCGAGCGTGCGTGTGGTATTGCAAAAGATAAGGGTGCAAAGCGTGCGATGCTTTTGCCGGTCTCCGCGCCGTTCCATTGTGCCTTGATGTCACCGGCGGCTGAAAAGATGGCTGAAGCACTCGCCGGTACGAAGATTTCTGCGCCTACACTTCCGGTTGTGGCCAATGTGCGGGCCGTGGCGGTGAATGATCCTGCTGTTATCCGTGATCTGCTCGTTGAACAGGTGACGGGTTCCGTGCGCTGGCGTGAGAGCGTTATGTGGATGGCGGGGCAAGGCATCACACACCTGGTCGAATTGGGAAGCGGTAAAGTCCTTTCGGGTCTGACGCGACGCATTGACCGCTCTGTCACAGGTGCAAATGCGGTCACCCATGCCGAGATTGCCGCCCTGATTGAAATGCTTGAGGAATAAACCCTATGTTTTCACTCGAAGGAAAAAATGCGCTTGTAACCGGTGCCTCTGGCGGGATCGGCGGAGCCATAGCAAAATCATTACATGCGCAGGGTGCGACCGTGGCTTTGTCCGGCACGCGCACGGGGCCATTGGAAGCGTTGCGCGATGCTTTGGGAGACAGAGCAGAGATTCATGCCTGTAATTTGTCCGACCTGAATGAAGCCGATGCTTTACCCGCTGCTGTGGCCGGATCGCTTGGGTCTCTTGATATTCTGGTCAACAATGCCGGTATTACGCGGGACAATCTGTTTATGCGTATGAAAGATGAGGAATGGGATGCGGTGATTTCTGTCAATCTGACCGCAAATTTCCGCCTGTGCCGTGCCAGCCTTCGCGGAATGATGAAGGCACGATGGGGTCGGATTGTGAATATTACATCCGTTGTCGGAACAACAGGCAATCCGGGGCAGGGTAATTATTGTGCGGCCAAGGCCGGGCTCGTCGGCATGTCCAAATCACTCGCTCAGGAAGTGGCCACGCGGAATATAACCGTGAACTGTGTCGCACCAGGCTTTATCGCAACACCGATGACCGATGCGCTGACAGACGATCAGAAATCCAAAATCAACGCGACAATTCCGGCCGGTAAAATGGGCGTCAGCGAAGATGTTGCAGGGGCCGTTGCGTATCTGGCTTCGGATGTCGCCGGATATGTCACGGGTCAGACATTGCATGTCAACGGCGGTATGGCAATGATCTGATGTCGCGAAGGTGGCGCAACGGATAGTAAGGGCTTTATGTATTCTTTTCGTAAGGCATGGATAAATCAGCTTTCAAAGCGTGTGCTGCCTCTGCGGTTTTCATCAATCGGCAAATCCAGATGTGCCGGTTGATGGGCGCGCTGTGCGCAATGCTGACGCGGGCATAGCCTGCAATTGATACCGATCGGGGTTGCCAAATTCGGATCAGCCAGTTGGTACAACGACGCATAAACAAGCTTACCCGCATGTTCGATCGAGCATCCGAGCGTAACGGCCAACCTGTTATCCTGTGAACGGTATCCGGTTCTGGGCCGATCAACGGTGCGGTTTATCGTAAAATACCTGGAACCGTCCGGCATTTCGACAAACTGAGATAAAGTACGTCCGGGTGTGCGAAAGCACATATGGATGTCCCAACGCGGACAGGCCCCGCCATGTTCGGCAAGGTGAAAACTGGTTGCGTTAAACCGTTTGGTGACATTTCCCGCCTTGTCGATGCGTAAAAAGAAGAACGGCACTCCCTGATTGCCTTCGCGCTGAAGTGTCGTTGCGCGATGACATGCCTGTTCGAATGAAACACGGAATAGTGCTGCAAGGTGCTCGAAATCATAAAGATTTTCGCGCGCTGCATTGAGAAAAGCATCATAGGGCATTAGAATCGCTGCTGCGAAATAATTTGCCAGCTCAACCCGGCATCGCGCCTGCCCTCTCTGATCCAGGATCCCCGCCTTTTCTATGACCGCGTCTATCACGTCGCCATATTCCAGCAGGCCCAGAACATGAGTTAGCTGGAAAATACGGTTGGGATAATCGAGTGCGTCGGAAAGCAGTATCTTTCTTGCAGCCTCATCATAATAACGCAGCGTATCCGGCATATCGGTAAAAGACATTGGGATCACGGCAATCCCGAACTTGCGCTCAAGCCGTGCCTTTAGATAGGAATAAACCTCATCTTTGGCGATGTTTTCACCTTTTCGAAACGCATCTGCCGCCGCTTCAAGAGGCGGAAAATGATTTCGATTTCTGCGGAACAGATCATGCACCATCGATTCCGGCGTCACGCTGAACATGGCACCTGATCCGTCGTTTTCACCGGACCGTGTCAGCACCTGTTCGCTCAGTGCGCGGTATGTTTTATGCAGTGCCAGCATGTTGCGTGCGAGCTGCGGTGAATGATCCAGTGCCGCGCGTAATTCCTGTAAATCCGGAGGGTCATCACCAAATACCGGATCCTGCATTACGTTCCTCAGGTCGGCCAGCAGATTTGTACTGTCATCTTCTACCAGTTCCCGCCAGTCAATGCCGTAGACATCGGAAAACCGCATGAGTACCTGTAAAGACAGGCTGCGCTGATTGTTTTCCAGAAGGTTTATGTATGTTGCGCTGATGCCGAGCGCCTGTGCCATCGCGGATTGTGTTTCTCCGAGTTCCTTGCGTAATTGCCGCAAACGCGGGCCTACAAATGTCTTTTTACCTGTCGGAGCCTTCGGTTGCATTGCATGCCCCTTTCTTACACTCGTGTTAATTTACATCATTACAAAATACAGAGCGAGTAAATAACGTAATTAACAGAACAACCCGTTTTTGCTGTCAGCACAGTTTCGGGCGCGCTTAAAGAGACTTCCCTTTTTCCTTGCAGACTTTTTGGAGAATACCATGCGCAACGGACAGACCCACTTGTTCATCCCCGGGCCAACCAATATTCCTGAAGCCGTACGGCAGGCGATGAATGTGCCGATGCAGGATATGCGCGCACCGGATTTCGGTGATTTGACCCTGCCGTTGTTCCCCGGTTTAAAAAAAGTATTCAAGACCGATAGCCGTGTATTCATGTTCCCGGGGTCAGGTACCGGCGCCTGGGAAGCGGCCATCTCGAACACATTGAATACGGGCGATAAAGTGCTGATGTCACGCTTCGGTCAGTTCAGCCACCTTTGGGTGGATATGTGTGAACGCCTTGGCCTAGATGTTGTGTGCATTGATGTGGACTGGGGCAAAGGCGTGCCGCTTGACGAATATGCAAAGGTTCTGGAGGCGGATAAGACACACGAAATCAAAGCCGTCTTTGCTACGCAGAATGAGACCGCGACCGGTGTAACCTCGGATATTGCCGGTGTGCGTCAGGTGCTGAATGCGTTGGATCATCCGGCTTTGTTGTTTGTTGACGGTGTATCCTCAATTGCCTCGATTGATTTCCGTATGGATGAATGGGGCATTGATCTGGCAGTGGCCGGTTCCCAAAAAGGCTTTATGATGCCTGCCGGTTTGTCAATGCTTGGTGTCAGTGAAAAAGCGCTCGAGGCACATAAATCCGGCAGAATGGCTCGCTGTTATTTTTCATTCGAAGATATGCTGAAGATGAACGACGATGGGTATTTTCCCTACACGCCACCGACACAGCTTTTCTACGGTCTGAAAAAATCTCTGGAATTGATGGAAGAAGAGGGGCTGGAGAATATTTTCGCCCGTCACAACCGTTTGGCTGAAGGCGTCCGCTGTGCAATTGCGGCCTGGGAGGGGTGCCGCCTTTGCGCGGATGATACAAAATGGCATTCCGACACCGTCTCCGCGATTGTGGTGCCGGAAGATGTTGATGCGAAGGATGTGCTTTCAATCGGATACCACAAATACCGCACCAGTTTCGGCGCCGGTCTTGCGCGTCTATCGGGTAAAGTCTTCCGTATCGGGCATCTGGGCGATTTGAATGAGGTTATGTGTCTTGCCGCATTAGGAGCGGCGGAAATATCGCTGTATGAAGCGGGCGCACATATTGAACTTGGTTCCGGTGTTGCTGCGGCTCAAGCACATTTTGCCGGAACAGCAGGGGCTTCGATGAAAATCGCTGCGGAGTAAAAATCGCTGCCGGATAAAAAAGTATACTGATTGGGCCGGGTATTTTACGGCCCGTCTTATTTATAAACTCGGGTTCCGGTGTGATGGGGATCGCGCCGGAATTTTTTTAAGAATGCTTATCCAGAAAGTATTATTGCATAAGCTGGCGTTCAGCTCGTTAGGGTCGCGGCCACACGCCTGAATTCTCCGTCACCGGCTCCGTAGAGCATTTCCAGTTGTGAGCTGTCGACACGTAGAGCACCGCGATCCCGTAAAATCTGTGCTGCGGAATAGGCTGTGTCACTGCGGGTGCCGACAATCACCAGTTTTCCCTCGGCTGAAATCAAAGACGCCTGCACTGCTCCCAAAGCATCCTCCAGCCCGTCTGTACCGGACGGCAAAACTCCCTGCAGGATAACACGCCGCTGTGCAGCGGAGCGCGCCTCGATCCGGTCCACAAGGGTTTTTAACGCATCAAGTGCTTCTTTGCTCCAATCGGCATACCGGGATGCGCGTAATTGTGCCTGTGAACGCAGGATCAGCCCATCCGAGATGATTTTCAGATGGTTCGCCTTGAGGGTTTCGCCGCTTGAAGTGATATCAACAATGATTTCGGCGGCGCCCGCCGCAACGGTGCCTTCGGTCGCGCCTGCACTTTTGACAAGGCGGTAATGAGCGACGCCGTGTTCTCTGAAAAACCGCCGCGTCAGGTTCAGGTACTTGGTCGCAACCCGCATAGCGTGACCGTGCAGGTCACGGAATGAGGCCGCCGCATCGTCCAGATCCCCCATTGTCTCGACATCAATCCAGCTTTTCGGAACCGCCACGATCAGGTCGGCCCGTCCGAAACCCATATCCTTGATCAATGTTGTTGCAGTGTCCGCTTCGCGAAGATTTTCGCGGATTAGGTCTTCACCGGTCACGCCGAGATGGATTGTACCGCTTTCGAGTGCGGCAGGCATTTCTCCGGCTTGCATCAACACCACTTCGATGCCGTCAATCCCGCTGGAACTGACAGAATATTCGCGTCCGCTGCCCGCTTTGATCTTCAATCCGGCATCCTTTAAGAAAGCCAGCGTATTTTCCATAAGGCGTCCTTTGGACGGAATACCGAGCTTCAACGAAATCGTCATGTTGCGCCTTCCGTAATGGACAGTATCGTTTCAGGCCGTATAGCCGCACCAACGGCGGAACTGTTGACCGGATTGCCGCCGAAGGCTTTCGCAGATGCATTCAGCAATCCGTCATACCGTCCGCCTCCGGCAATTTGTGCGGCTCTGCGTCCATGACGACTTGCGATACCGGGCACATAAAGCTCAAAGACAAAGCCGTCATAATATTCCAGATTACGTCCGAATTCGCCGTCAAATCGCATGGATGACAGGTCAAAACCGGATTTTTGAAGGTGTTCCAACCTCGCTTCAAACCGGTCCAGGGCCTCTGTGATGTCAATGCCTGCACCGGCGGATAAATCACGTAACTGCATTAGCGCTTTATCCGGTGTAGCGCTCAGACCGGCAGCGGTTTCGACGGCCGCAACAATATCGCCGGATAGCGGTCTTTCCTTTGCATCCCGGGCCTGCTCCAGAAAACGTGCCGCAATTTCCTCGGGACTTCTGAGGCCGACATGGGTTGTCTCGGACAAGGCCAGCATCCGCTCGACCGCCGCACGCGCATCATCCGGCCCCAAAGAGCCGAGTGCCTTGAGCAGGGCGTGACGCCCGGGGTCCTGCGCGTCTATGCTGGCATAATCCTTAAGCAAGGCCGCAAAACGTGAAGGCCGCCAGACATGGCGCTTTAATCTTGCACGCCAGCGGTCGGGAATTTGGGCGGCGTCAATCAGGGCGAACAGAACACCTAGGTCTCCGGTTTCAATTGTAAATTCTGTAACACCCATTGCATTCACCGCATCCCTGACGTGACAGAGAATGCGTGCGTCGGCTTCGGTGGGGTCATCCGCACCGAACCACTCGCAACCGATTTGGACGAATTCCACCGGCCTTACCTCGCCTTCCGACGGCTTCCGGTAGACCGGGCCCGAGGCAATGTATTTGCCGTCTTTGCCGCATGTACTGAGGTGATGGCGGCAGATCGGCAGTGTGAGATCAGGTCGCAGGCAAAGGTCTTTGCCTCCGCCGATATCAAAAACGAAGGCGCGGGCACGCACATCCTCGCCGTAAAGATCCAGCAGGTTTTCCGCCTCCAGAACGGTGCCGGGACCGATTACTGTGAAGCCCGCTTCAGAAAACACCGCATTGCCCGCATCGCACAGGCTTTGCAAACGGCTTAGAGTTTCCCCGCCGTAATCCCGTGAAACGGCATTCATCGTGCAAGCATCTCCTGAACAGCCGCCACCAGGTTACCGCGCGGAATTTCCCGCTGTGCCGGTTGCGACTTCCATTCCTCGTTGGATTCGATTTCGGAGGCAAGCTTTGCGCCAAGGACAAGGTCCTTGATCTGAACAACACCGCGTTCCGCCTCGTCGCCGCCCTCTATAATCGCCAGTGGTGCAGCGCGCTTATCGGCATATTTCAATTGTTTGCCCATATTGGTGCCGCCGCCCATAAAGACTTCGGAGCGGATACCGGCATTGCGCAGATCAGCGCACATCGATTGATACTGTGCCATCCGGTCGCGGTCGAGCGCCAGGATGACGACCGGACCCTGTGCCTGTGATGTATCAAGCCGCCCCTTTGCCGACAGCGCAGCCAGCAGACGATCCACCCCTATGGAGACACCCGTTGCCGGTGTCCGCTGTCCTGTAAAGCGCATGACCAGATCATCATAACGCCCGCCGCCCGCGACCGAACCGAATTGGCGCTTTTGCCCTTTTTCATCCGTGATTTCAAAGGTCAGCTCGGCCTCGTAAACCGGACCGGTGTAATAGCCCAGGCCCCGCACCACGGAAGGGTCAATCTTTATCCGGTCGGAGCCGTAACCCTGTGCCTCCAGCAAAGTAGCAATCTCTTCCAGTTCATTGACGCCTTCGGCACCGGCCTCTGAGGTGCCGACCAGCTCCCGCAGGCGGGCGCAGGTTGCCGCCCCGTCCGCACGTTCGGCATTGACGAAGCCCATTATAATATCGGCCTGTTCAGCGGTAAGTCCGGCTCCCTCGGTAAAAGCGCCGCTTTCATCTTTGCGCCCTTCGCCGAGCAAAGCGCGCACACCATTTTCGCCTAGCCGGTCCAGCTTATCAATCGCACGCATAGTGATGCCGCGCTGTCCCGCAAGCGCTTCACCCATAAGTCCGGCGGTTTCCAGCACGCCGTTCATGACCTTGCGATTATTGACCCGCACCAGAAATTGATCCCGGGCAATTCCGGCATGTTCCAGCGCCGCCGCGAGCATCCCGCAAATCTCCGCATCCGCGGCTACGGTCGAGGTGCCCACCGTATCGGCATCACATTGCCAGAACTCGCGAAAGCGTCCCGGGCCGGGCTTTTCATTGCGCCAGACCGGGCCCATGGCATAGCGGCGGTACGGCGAAGGCAGATCAAGGCGGTATTGCGCCGCCACCCTTGCCAGCGGCGCAGTCAGGTCATAGCGCAGGGCAATCCAGCTTTCGTCATCATCCTGAAACCCGAATACCCCTTCATTGGGCCGGTCCACATCGGGCAGGAACTTGCCCAGCGCCTCGACGGTTTCGATGGCCGAAGTCTCCAGCGGGTCAAAGCCGTAAGCATGATAGACCTCGGCAATTTTGCCCAGCATTGCACGGCGGGCCTCAACTTCTGCTCCGAAGCTGTCCCGAAACCCGCGCGGGGCCGCCGCCTTGGGGCGCGGCTGTTTTTTTACTTTTTTCGCCATACCGGTCCATCCGTACTTTGTGGCGTTGTCCTAAACGCCGCAACGCCGCGCTGCAAGGATAGTGCTTGTCATACATGCATTAAGTGCGCCCGCTTTTACTTTGCCGGATAGGGGTTTGCCATGAAAAAGGCTTAAATATTTAACATCAGATAATTTTTGTTAACGTGTGCTCTGTACGAAGAACGCAGTGTGCGGATTATACCGGAGGCAATGTGATCATGATTTTGGGCCTTGATCATTTTGTTCTGACGGTCAGTGACCTTGAGGCATCTGTGGATTTTTATACCCGTGTGCTGGATATGCAGCATATCAGCTATAATGGTCGGCATGCTGTGCGTTTTGGTGCACAAAAAATTAATTTACATGTCGCCGGAAACGAATTTGCGCCTTGCGCTGCACGTGCAACGCCCGGCAGTGCCGACTTTTGTTTTCTGATTGCAACGACACTTGAGGATGCTGTTGAAAAACTCAATCATGAAAATGTGATCATTGAAGAAGGCCCGGTAGATCGAACCGGTGCGACCGGGGTCATAAGATCTGTGTATATTCGTGACCCTGACGATAACTTAATTGAACTGTCAGTTTCTTGATTGGAAGTTTGAAAATACTTTTTTTGTATTTGGATATATTCCCCATGTATTTAAAAATTAATTTTTTTACGTCTAATTTTAAGGTCCGGTTTTTTGAATTTTATAAATGGAGACGGAGTGTATTGTTGTCTTTCCGAGGTATACACTGTCAATTTAATGGTTGCGATAGACTTACTCGTTATAGAAATATCTTCGGATCGATAGTGCGTCGAAGTTTCAAGTCAGAGGCATAACGTTATGTTTGGCAATTCAGGTTTCCGTATTGGCGGCGCTGCAATGCTGATTGCATCCATAACTGCCGGATGTTCTCAAGTGTCCTCCGTTTCTGACTTAATCAGGCAAAATGTAGTCGAAACTGTTGCCAACCCGACATCCGTTGATGTGGACACCAGTTTTGGTCCGGCCAGGCCCAGTGGTGGTTTCTTTGAGGGCCGTACGAATGCAGACGCGGTTAAAGAAAGTAAAGGCGTCTTCGGCACCACGGAACAAATCACGATTGATGATTCCGGTCCTTTTGCGGATAACAGACTTTCAGTAGATACCTCGTTGTCCGATCTGAGCCTTGAAGATCAGACTGTGCTTGAGGCCACGGGCCTTGACCTGGCAAATGAAACAGCACTTGCATCCGGCATTACATTCGCTGCGGATAATGGGACGACCGAATTTTTTGATTCCGATATCGGAGGTACGGTTTACTTCGGCACGGACAGTTCGCAGCTGAACGCTGCTGCGCGTGAGGTTTTACGTAAACAGGCGGCATGGTTAAACGTTCATACCGATGTCAATGTGATCGTTGAGGGTCATACTGATGAACGTGGCACGCGGGAATATAATCTTGCACTTGGTGAGCGCAGAGCTAGTGCCGTGCGCGGTTACTTTACCGGATTGGGTATTGCTGCGGATCGCGTCCGCAAAGTATCTTTCGGCAAGGAGCGTCCGGATGTCGTTGGGTCAAACGATGCCGCATGGAGCCGTAACCGGCGTGCAGTGACAATCCTTGATCCGCGTGACGGTTCTGCCGCTGATTTTTCCGCAAATCAGGATTTCGGCTCTTCTCCGGTGGCGGATTTCGGCGTTCCCGGTCAGAGTCAGACATCGATCGATGATTTATTGAATGACCCGGTGTTGGATTCTATCCCGTCCCGGGATCCGCTTCTTGACGATCCTTTGCTGACAGATCCTGTGCTGGATAATGCCCGGATTAACGATCCTTTGCTGATTGGTAATTAATGCTCGGCACGGTATTACTGAATGGATTCAGGGCATGACACAAAGATATAAAAGCAGATTCATAAAGCGGGTACTTCCGGCTTCAATGCTGATTGTCGCCTGTATGCCTGCACGTGCGGAAACACTTTATGACGCTTTACGCGATGCCTATTACTTTAATCCGTCTGTTGAAGCGGCAAGGGCGAATTTACGTGCGCTCGGTGAGACAGTGCCGATTGCAAGAGCGGGGTTTCTGCCGACACTCGCATTGCAGGCACAGCAAACCATAAATCAGCGCCTGATTTCGAGTAACAGTATTTTTCTAGGGGACAGTTCATCGCGCCCTTTAAGCGGTAGTGTCATTGGTCAATACAATGTTTATGACGGTGGTCAGACGGCAAACCAGGTAAGTCAGGCGGAGGCAAATGTTCAGGCGGCCTATGCAACATTGAATTCGACAGAGCAGCAGACGCTCCTTTCTGCTGTGCAAGCGTTTTTTGATGTTCTACGCGACAGGGAAATCCGGGATCTGACCCGCATTAACCTGCAAAATCTGCAGAAAGAATTTCAGGCCAGTAAGGTGCGCTTCGAGGTTGGTGAAGTGACGCTAACCGATGTGGCCCAATCGGAATCGCGTGTTGCCGCAGCGAATGCCAGCCTGATCCAGGCCGAGGGCGCACTGCGTATCAGTGCCGCCAATTACCGCAATGTCGTCGGCCGGTTGCCCACGCAGCTTACACCGCCGAAGTTTTTCCCGAATGTCCCTGAAACATTGGATGCTGCAGAAAGTGATGCAGTGGCTAATCAGCCGACGATTCGTGCCGCCCGTGCAAGTGAACGCGCCGCTGTTTACGCAATCCGTGCCGCAATCGCAGGAAAACTGCCTACAGTTGATCTGCAAGGGTCACTTACCGGGAACCTGTCGGACAGCATCATCGGCGAAAGCCTGTTTTCAAGCGACAGTGATGATACACGCAGTGCCTCGGTCAATGTGACGCTAACTATTAATGCACCGGTTTACCAGGGTGGTCTTGTTGATGCACAGGTCAGGCAGGCCCGGCACAATGCGAGCCAAGCCCGTGCCCAGTACCATGAAGCAGTGCGGACGGTTCAGCAAAACGTCAATGTGACTTGGCAGATGCTCGTGACAGCCCGTGCTACGATTGAGTCCGGTAAATTGCGGGTCCGTGCGGCCCGTATAGCGTTTGAGGGTGTCAGCGAAGAGTTGCGCGTCGGATCACGGGATACGATCGAGGTATTGAATGCCGAGGCAGAATTGTTGACGGCTCAAATCGAGCTTGTACAGGCCATGCGCAATCTCAATGTGTCTTTGTATTCCCTGCTGGCGGCGATGGGGCGTTTGGATCCGAACAGCCTGAATATAGAACCGGTACAGGATGCCTCGGCAAATCCGAATGCATGGATTCCGCAGGTAAGTTATGGTTATGAGCTGGATACAGTGACGGCCTGGCGTTTTCCCTGGCGTCCCTGAATTTCCGGAACTTCATTAAGCTCTTATAATACGGTAATCTGGGAAGATTAAGTGGTGGAGGGGGCTGGATTCGAACCAGCGTAAGGTTACCCTGACGGAGTTACAGTCCGTTGCATTTGACCACTCTGCC
>CALFWP010000022.1 GCA_937927905.1 uncultured Neomegalonema sp. | reverse complement strand
GTTCAATTCCGTCATCTCACCGTTGGTGTTCAATGACGTCTATGAATACCCGATTGTTCTGGCGCTGGCGCTGTTGGCCGCACCCGGTGCAAAATTCGCAGTCCGCGAAGACATTAAAGAGGCTATGCCGCGTGCAGTCCTACTCGGGGTTTCCGTATTGGCTGTCGGAACGCTGATATGGTTTGAAGTTCTGCCGGTCTACACCTTTATCATTCCGGTTGATCTCTTTGTTGTCTTCGCACTGTTATGGTTCAAGTATCCTTTGCGTCAGGCTGTTCTTGCACTCTCGGTGGTAACGACCGCCACTCTGTCCAACGGATTGATCATGGACAGTTACAAAGAACGCAGCTTCTTCGGCGTATACGAGGTCAGTGTCTTTGAAGAAGATAATGTCCGCGCCCTGTCACACGGAACCACTGTTCACGGCAGTCAGAATCTTGATCCCGAAACAGCCCACGATCCGACAGGATATTACCATGAGCTGACCCCGCTGGGCCAACTGGCCCAAACCCATGCCAAAGAGGGACCGGTTGCAGTCGTCGGTCTGGGTGCCGGCGGCCTTGCCTGCCACCATGCACGCGAGGTTGACTGGACCTTTTACGAAATTGACCCGCTTGTGGACCGCATTGCCCGGAACCCGGATATGTTTACCTTCCTGAGCCACTGCGCACCGGACGCGGAAACCGTCCTGGGCGATGCCAGATTACGCCTCGCAGAAGAGGACTCGGGAAAATACAATCTGATTATCCTCGACGCGTTCAGTTCAGACGCTATCCCCGTTCACCTGCTGACCGTGGAAGCCATGCAAA
This sequence comes from uncultured Neomegalonema sp., assembly GCA_937927905.1. Taxonomy (GTDB): domain Bacteria; phylum Pseudomonadota; class Alphaproteobacteria; order Rhodobacterales; family Rhodobacteraceae; genus JAHDDY01. Next base: position 4,977 of record CALFWP010000022.1, on the reverse strand, counting down.
TGTATCGTGAGAAACTGTCGGAAAACGGGTTCATCGCGGTCCATATCTCGAACCGTTATTTCGACCTTGCCAAACCGATTGCCAAGGTCGCTGAAACTGTGGGTATGATCAGCAAGGTCCAATTCTTCTCACCATCAGATGAGGAATATGCAAACCTCGCCTATCCTTCAAATGTCATTATTCTGGCCGACAATGAGAAGGCTTTCGGGGCGACCGGAAAGGATGAACGCTGGCAGCCGGCGATCCCATCGGATAAAGCCGTCTGGACGGATGATTATGCCAACATCCTCAGCGCCCTGCTAAAAAAGGGTATCCCGTGGCTTTGAAGGCGTCAGTTTTCCATCGCTGATTGACGATGTTGCAACAACAGGTGGTCTGGTCCCATTTTCGCGGACCGGATCACCCTTCACACCACAGCCTGCAAGTATCGCGGCGATGATACCGGTGAAAACCATATGTTTCATATCAACTACTCCAGCACATCTAGCTTTTGATATGCATCACAGGAAAATTAAACCCTGTCGCATTGATCTTAAGCCGGTGTCATGCCCAGTGCATGCATGTAAAGATCAAGCATCGCCTCTTCCTCGGAGCGTTCGGACGGGTCCTTTTTCCGCAGCGCCACGATTTTACGCAATGTCTTAGTATCAAAGCCGTTTCCCTTGGCCTCGGCATAGACTTCTTTGATCTGTTCCGCGACTTCGCGTTTTTCCTCTTCAAGGCGTTCTATGCGTTCTACAATCGTCCGCAACTGATCCGCAGCAACCTGAACGCTTGAAAAATCATCTTCACCATCTGCCATAATCCGAACCCCTTATCATTCATGTTGCATCTTTCGTGCGGTGTATTTGGATAAGCCCAAGCCGCCGCCGCCGCAAGTGCGTTATCCGCCCATACCCACGCGCATGGCAAATCGCTTCGCCGGAGCCGTCCGGCCCAGAACACCCAGCCCGGCCCGACGCAGATCACGCACCAATCTTACGGAACTGAGAACCGAACGGTTAAGCAAATCAACACCGACCGTGCGTGCGATGATATCAGGCATCCGTTTGCGGGCATATTGCCTGAGAAGATCCGGCGCGCCGGGATCATCAGTCTGCTCTGCCAGGGAAGCCAGTGTTTCAACATCCCGCAGGGACGTATTGAATCCCTGAGCACCGATCGGCGGAAAAGCGTGTGCAGCCTCGGCAACCAAAGCAACCCGCGGCGCCGTAAGCGCATGCGCAACACAAATAGAGGACGGCCAGACCGCGCGGTTCCCGGCATGAGTAATTTCACCGGCGACGCCCTGACTGGCGGTCATCAATTCGGAACGGAACCCTTCATCGTCCAACGAAATCAGGCGGTCCGCGTCACGATTAGCGCTCATCCAGACAACACCGGACATGTTCCCCGGCAGGGGCGCAAAGGTCAGCGGGCCACCGACATGGTGCATCTCTGTCGAAATCCCGTGATGCGTCTCGGAGTGTTGCACACGGCAGGCGATAATTTTTTGTGCAAATACATGTTCACGATGATTGATCCCTGCCATTTTCCGCACAAAGGAATTCCGGCCATCCGCTCCGATCAAAAGCTTTGCCCGCACAGAAACACCATTGCTCAATGAGACAAAGACAGCGTCCCTGCGTACCATACTGCGGATGACTTTCGCGCCGTTGATCAACTCCGCCCGGCTTAAGGCATCAATCCGATCCGCAAGCGCCAGACGGCCCTTGCCGTTTTCGACATTCCAGCCGAACGGACCGTCACCGATTTCCGCCGCCTCAAACAGCACGTCCTCGCGAATATCGGCCGTCCTGCCCCCACAATCCAGAATGCGCAATCCCATCATCGACTGTGCTTCGGCGGCCATTACATCCCAGGCACCGGTTTTTCGCAGGGTTTCTATTCCCGACATCAGAATGGCTGTGGTGCGCCTGTCATTCCGGGCCGTCTCAACACCGGGCCGGTCCCCTGCATCAACACAAAGCGTTGTATAGCCCGCCACCGCCAGACGCGCCGTCATCGCCAGCCCCGCAAGCCCGCCTCCAGCCACCACAATATCGGTGTCTATGCGTGTGTCCGTCATACCGCTGTCCTTTCCGCAATCGCCTGCACGAATGCCGTGAGGTCCTCGGCGATAAAATGGACGTGCGTGCCGTCCGCGCCAAGCGACGACCAGTCGCAGTCAGTAGGCACATAAACACAGCGCATCCCGAGAGCATGCGGTACTTTCAGATTATGGGCAATATCCTCGAACATTGCTGCCTTGGCAGGGTTTCCGCCGCTTTCAGTCAGAACGCGGTCATAGGCAGATGGTGCAGGTTTCGGAACATAATCCGAAGTCCGGATATCATAAACCGCATCAAACACATCCCCGATCCCGAGGCGGCTCAGGACATTTTCCGCATGTTCGCGGTTGGCATTACTGTGGATAATTTTGTGCCCGGGCAAAGCGGCAATCGCTCTGCCCAGATCCGGGTTGGGCTGTATTTCCGAAATATCCACATCATGGACATACGCATTAAAAACATCAGGGTCGACACCGTGATGCAGCATCATACCGCGCATCGTCAGTCCGTATTTGCGGTAATATGCGGTCTGAATTTCTTCCGCAGCCTGCTGGTCGACACCCAGCAGATCCATGATAAACACCTGCATCCGAACATGAACCCGTTGCCACATGGTTTCGGGCCGCGGGTACAGGGTATTGTCCAGATCGAAAATCCAGAGCCTGACATCCTCAAAGGCACTCAGGTCAGCTGAAATCACTCTTCAGGCTCAAAACGCAAGGCAACGCCGTTCATACAATAACGCATACCGGTCGGCGCCGGACCATCATTAAAAACATGCCCCAGATGACCGTCGCAACTGGCACAGACGATTTCCGTACGGCGCATGAAAAATTTATTATCGGCATGTTCCTCAACCGCCTCCACATCCAGAGGCTGATAAAAACTCGGCCATCCGGTTCCCGAATCGAATTTCGTGGCCGCATCAAAGAGAGCGGCATCACAACCGGCACAGCGGAAAGTTCCGTCCGATTTGGGAAAGTTATCATTGGTAAAGGCGCGTTCCGTACCCTTGCGCCGCAAAACGCGATATTCCTCCGGCGAAAGCTGGTCTTTCCACTCCTGCTCTGTTTTGACTACTTTATCTGCCATCCGAATATCCCCTGTCACTGTGGTGTATAGCGGGTATTGTCATCTTGCCATGACAAAGCCCATGTAGTGCATGACATACTAAAGTAGAAGATCGGGATACCGGAAAAATCTGTCCGGTGATTTAGCGGGATTGGATCGGATGCACTTTCCCTCATACGGAAAATACACCATCCGCCTTGCCATAGGCGGCGATGACCTGCGCAAAGCTCAGGCTTTGCGGCATCTGGTGTTTATCCGGGACACCGGCGCGGCAAAGCGGCCTGATACACTGGACGCGGACAGGTTCGACACGACCTGCCACCATATTCTGATCGAGGAGTCTGCCAGTAAAGAGCTGGTATGCTGTTTCCGGCTTCTGACAATCGAAAACGGCGCTGACATCGACAAGACCTATTCGGCGCAGTTCTATGATCTGACCTCACTGCACGGATTTAAGGGACGCATTGCCGAAATGGGGCGCTTTTGCGTGCACCCCGCCCATCGCAGCGGGGATGTGTTGCGCATCGCCTGGGCCGCGATGACACGCTATGTCGATGCAGGGAATATCAGATTGCTGATCGGATGTTCCAGTTTTCAGGGGATTGATGCGGATCATTACCGGGATGCATTCGCACTGTTGAAAGATGATCACCTTGCGCCGCCCTGCTGGTTGCCTCGCCCCAAGGCGGCGGATATTTTCGAATTTGCACAAAAACTGCGGCAATGGCGCGCCGACCGCAAGCGTGCCATTCGCCTGATGCCGCCACTCTTGCGCGGTTACCTTTCTATGGGCGGCTGGGTCAGTGATCATGCGGTCATAGACCGCGATCTGAACACACTTCATGTCTTCACAGCCCTGGAAACAAACCGCGTACCGGACAGGATCAGCAAAGCCCTCCGCCGCGCCTGAGCCTGCTGAACCACTGGTATATTTCAAATATCAGATAACGAGATCAAGAGGTAAATCAGAGATATCACGCAGCCTCTTTCCTTCGATCATCATATCCAGAATCTCAAGTGTTTCCTCGCGCCCTTGTTCGACAAGTGCTTTATGCAACTCGTAAAGTGCAAAATGATAAACGCAATCAATATCTCCTGTTCCAAGGGCCAGGGACGCTACACGACCGGGCAGAGGTTGTGCAGTTATGACGGCAATATGCGGCAATCTGCCCTTGCGGTTCCGGATAAGATTTAAACCTTCAGAACGCGCGTTCTGCGCCCTGTCGCTTCGCAACGTCCATTTGCAGCTTATTGATGCGTGTAAAATGGCCTGCGTCTGGTTTACTTTTCTTAAGCTGGAGAGTTTGCTGCTCCTTTGATCGACCAGGGTTTCCATTGCATTGATAGTGCTGTCTTCTTCCGGTTCACGGGATATAACGATATCCGGCTTTATTAGATAATCAGAGCCGATTGCCGTAGCGATTTCCCTATTGGACTTGGCAATAGCCTCAAGTTCATCAAGATGCGCGTACTGATCGAATTGTGCGATCCCTCGTCCTTTCGTGACCTGAAATTCACCCGGACGCAGATGCCGCATTCGCTCAAAACACGTACCGATATAGGTTGCACAAATACCTTCAAAATCTGCTCCCGATGTCTGACCGGGAAGTTTTTGCGCTGTTATTACGGGGCCGATCTGATCCAGAATCGCATTGGAAATCGCGATACTTGGTTTACTCGCCTTATCCGCATTACTCGGCACCCCGGCGACGCTGCGCGTCAAAATGCTACTAGGCTATGTGGACGAATTGCCTCACCGTGCTTGAAAGGGATTCCAGCGCGCGCTTCTTGATGATTCATAGGACATCGATGAATGAACAGGAAACCGTCGATGTCCACAAAGATGAATGAAGAT
>CALFWP010000021.1 GCA_937927905.1 uncultured Neomegalonema sp. | reverse complement strand
ATACTGCATGGAAACTGTGGTGTTTTTGCGTGCAATCATGACATAATCGCATCCAATAATACCATTTTCCCTGATATGACAGGCGGCAAGTTCCCTGAGTCGCCGTTTTGCAAAATTGCGCAAAACGGCATTTCCGACTTTTTTGGATGCTGTAAATCCGACACGTATTTGTACCGAATCATCATTACGGTGCCTGCATTGCAAAATGAAACCGCGTTTAACTATTTTTGCGGCTTTGTTTGCAGCAAGGAAATCGCGGCGTTTCTTTAACCGGCAAAGTAAAAAGTGCTGTCTCCCGCTGGAGGACAAATCAGGCGCTGAGTTTCTTTCTGCCGCGTGCGCGGCGCGCATTAAGTATTTTACGCCCGTTTTTTGTCGCCATACGTGCTCTAAAGCCGTGACGGTTTTTGCGAACGCGATTGCTGGGTTGAAAAGTCCGTTTCACGACATCAATCCTGATATTGTAGAGGCCTAGGACCCCGTAATTACCTTATATATCGCGGTGAATACCGCAATTTTTTCAGGCTGGACCAATACATGGAGTCATTCTGTGCGTCAACGCTAAGATCACTCTCCCACTGCGGGAATTGTTTCATTAACTGTTTTGCTGCGTAACACTCGCTCAATCGATTGTGATAGGTCTCACGTTCGTAATCCAAATGCATGATATAGTGGTCATAGCCACCCGGTCGGGAAAGGTTAAGAAAAATGACGGAAGATAATGAAATGACCGATACAAGTGCATCGCATTCTGCCGGTAAACCGAAAGGGGCATCACGCTTTTTACCCCTTTTTGTTATAGGGACTGGAGCGGTGCTCGGGTTCATTTTTTTGCGTGAATATCTTTCATTTGAAGCCCTGAAAGAAAACCGCGAAGCATTATTGGCATGGCGCGATGACAACTATCTGTTGGCGGTAGCCACATACCTGCTCGCTTATGTTGCTGTGGTCGCATTTTCAGTTCCCGGTGCAGCGATCATGACTTTGACCGGCGGGTTTCTGTTCGGACTGGTCCCCGGGACTTTGTTAACTGTCATAGGGGCGACTACAGGTGCCTCGTGTATTTTCCTGGCTGCCAAGACGAGTCTGGGCGCTACGCTAAAGGAAAAAGCCGGTCCCTGGATGGAAAAGTTTGAAAAGGGATTTCAGGAAAATGAAATCAGCTTTTTGTTTTTGCTGCGTCTTGTCCCTGCATTACCGTTTTTCATCGCCAATCTGCTGCCGGCCTTTTTCGGGGTAAAGCTTTCCACATATGTCTGGACAACGTTTTTAGGTATTATGCCGGGCACGGCAGTATATACATCAATCGGCACAGGTCTGGGTGAGGTGTTCGCTAAGGGAGAAGATTTGTCATTGAGTGTTTTTTCCGAACCTGCGGTTTGGGGGCCTTTCGCAGGGCTGACTTTGCTTGCGATTATGCCGATCATTATTAAGAAGATCCGCGGAAAATCAGCAGTTCCCGGAGACGAGTAGAATATTATGAATGAAAAACTGAATGTGGACCTGTGTGTTATCGGCGCGGGGTCCGGCGGGCTTTCGGTTGCGGCTGGCGCTGTTCAGATGGGCGCATCGGTCGCGCTGATCGAAAAGGGTGAGATGGGCGGGGATTGCCTCAATTACGGGTGTGTCCCTTCAAAAGCTCTTCTTGCAGCAGGTAAGGCGGCACATGCCCATCGCTCCGGTGAGAAATTCGGTGTGAAGGCTGATGAGCCGATGGTCGATTTCGCGGCTGTAAATGCGCATGTAAAAGATGTGATTGCTGGTATTGCTCCCCATGACAGCCAGGAGCGTTTCGAGGGGCTTGGCTGTACAGTTATCCGCGATGGTGCGCGCTTTACGGGACCGACAACCGTTGAAGCGGGCGGATATACGATTGAAGCCCGCCGTGTGGTGATTTCGACCGGATCATCGCCGTTTGTACCGCCGATCGAAGGACTGGATCAGACACCTTATTTTACCAACGAGACTATTTTCGACAATACGGACCTGCCTGAAACACTGATTGTTGTCGGCGGGGGCCCGATCGGCCTTGAAATGGCACAGGCGCATAAGCGTCTTGGTGCGAATGTTGTCGTGCTTGAGGGCGCAAAAGCGTTGGGCAAAGACGATCCCGAAATCACCGCGATTGCACTGGAAAACCTTCGTGAAGAGGGCCTTGATATTCGTGAAGGTGCCCTTGTTGAACGCGTGGGGCGTACCGGCAGCAAAATTCAGGTTCACCTGAAGGGTGGCGAGTGTATTGAAGGCACGCATTTGCTGATGGCGGTTGGCCGAAAGGCGAATGTGGACGGCCTGGACCTTGAAAAAGCCGGTATCCGGTACTCCCCCCGTGGCATTGAAGTCGGTGCAGATCTTAAGACCACAAATAAAAAAGTTTACGCCATCGGCGATGTGACCGGCGGATTACAGTTTACCCATGTTGCGGGATATCATGCAGGTATTGTTATCCGGAGCGCGTTATTCAAAATGTTCTGGGCTAAGGCGGCAACGGACCACATACCTTGGGTTACATATGTTGATCCGGAGATTGCTCATGTCGGTTACACTGAAGAGCAGGCAAAGAAAAAATTCGGTACAGGTATCACCGTCCTGCGATTCGGAACCCACGAAACAGACCGCGCCCGTGCGGAACGTACCGGCAAAGGCCTGATCAAAGTCGTACTTAAAGGGTCGCGGATTGTCGGTGCGTCTATCGTCGGCACAGGGGCCGGTGAGATGATTAATATGTGGGCTTTCGCGATTTCTGGAAAACAAAAAATCGGGGCCATGGCGGGCTATGTTTCACCTTATCCGACACTTGGTGAAGCGAGTAAAAGAGTTGCAGGAAGCTACTACACACCTAAATTATTCAGCGACCGGACAAGAAAAGTGGTTGGATTTTTGAAGAAATTCGGCTGACCAGCGTGCGGAAGGGCTGAACAACATGAGAGTATTGCGAAGCCTTTCCGGGCGTTTGCTGCTCCTGACAGTGGTGTTTGTCATGCTGGCGGAGGTGCTGATTTTTGCACCGTCTCTGGCGCGGTTTCGTGTGGATTATCTGCGTGAACGCCTTGCGGCTTCGAATATTGTCACCATTGCCCGTCTCGGAGAAACCGAGCCGATCGGTCACGAAAACGAAATGGCTTTGTTGCGCAGTGCGGAGGTCCGGTCAATTGCCGTTGAACGCGGCGGAGCGCGCCTGCCGATTCTGCGCGGGAACTGGGCTGATCCTGTGAATCAGACATTTGATCTCGACGACTCAACGGTATTCGATGAATTGTGGGATGCTTTTGAGGTGTTGTTCCGCAACGATCCGACACGTGTCATACGTGTTATGGCGTCACCGGATGAAACCCGAAGTCCTGTCGGTGATAAGATCGAGATTACACTGCGCGAAAAGCAGTTAAGGGATGCGATGATCGCCTTCGGTCTGCGTGTTCTGGCGGTTTCACTGATCATATCATTGCTGACGGCGGCTCTGGTTTTTATCAGTCTGAACAAGTGGTTGGTAAGACCTATCCGTAAGCTGACAACAAATATGATTGCCTTCCGCAAGGCACCCGAGGCTGCAGTGATCATCCCACCGGATCGCGGGAGGGATGAAATCGCCAAGGCGCAGGCCGAACTGTCCGCTATGCAAACCGAATTACGGACGTCATTGAAACAGAAAACACGACTGGCCAGCCTTGGTGAAGCGGTGGCGAAGATCAATCATGATCTGCGTAATATTCTCGCGGCGGCCCAAATTCTGACCGACCGGCTGGAAACCAGCGCGGACCCGATGGTCGCGCGTGTTGCTCCGAAATTGTTGCGTTCTTTGGATAGGGCAACGGCCCTTTGTGAACGGACGCTTGAATTCGGACGCGCGGAAGAGCTTGAACCGGTCAGGCGCAGGGTCATGCTCTTGCCCTTTCTGGAAGAAGTGCGCGACCAGCTAGCCATGGCCCATCCCGGCATTGTCCGGTTCGAACTTGAGGCCGCATCCGGCGCATATGTTGAGGCGGATCCGGATCAGCTTTACCGGATTGTTTATAATCTTGCGCGCAATGCGACACAGGCACTTGAGGGGGTGGGGAAGGACGGTGTGGTCAGGCTGGTCGGAACACGCCTTGATCAATCCGCCGAAATCGATGTTACCGACAATGGTCCGGGCATACCGGCGGTTGCGCGCGAAAACCTCTTTAAGGCTTTCAAAGGCAGTGCCAGAAAGGGCGGAAGCGGCCTGGGGCTTGCCATTGCACAGGAACTGGCACAAGGGCATGGCGGATCGTTGCAGTTAATGGACAGCACCACAGACGGGACAAGCTTTCGCGTTTCGATCCCGGATATTCCGTTTTCCGAATAGATATGCGTGCCGGACCGAAGAATAGCATTACGGATATTGCCGGTATAAAAGTCGGCAATGCTGAGTTCGCATCTGTGCGGACAGGTGTGACAATTGTTGATTTTGATGCTCCGATGCGTTGTGTCGCGGATGTCAGGGGCGGAGGACCTGCGACGCGGGAAACGAATGCCGTTGGCCCCGGGGCTACATTGGGCCTTGCCCATGCGCTGACTTTGTCCGGTGGGTCGGTTTTCGGATTGGCGGCCGCTGATGAGGTGGCATTGTGTTTATCCGCAAACGGACGGGGGATTGCGCTGGTTGAGAGCGCCCCGCCGGTTCCGGTTATTCCTGCTGCGTCTCTCTATGATCTCGGAAACGGCGGCGATAAAGAATGGGGTCTGGAGCCGCCGTACAGATCACTGGCACGGCATGCGCTGAAAGCGCTGTCGCAGGACGTTGCCATCGGGTCTTATGGCGCAGGATATGGCGCTGTTGGCGGAGCATGGGCCGGTGGTCTGGGAACCGCATCTCTTGACCTCGGAGGCGGCTGTATTGTAAGCGCTCTGATCGTAGTCAACTCTATCGGATCACCAATTATGCCTGATGGCCAGTGTTTCTGGGCCTGGCCGTTTGAGATGGCGGAGGAATTCGGCGGTTTGCACCCGGATCCCGGGATGCGTATCTCTGATCCGGTGCCGGATGACTGCAAAGGGTCCGCCAGAGCGGGAGAGGCGACATGTATTGGTGTTGTTGCATGTTCGGTTCCGCTGGACCGTGCTGCGTTGAGCCGTATCGCGATTATGGCTCAGGACGGCTTGGCCCGGGCAATCCGCCCAAGCCATGCGCCCTTTGACGGGGATACGATTTTTGCGGTTTGTCCGGATTGTGACATGGATTTAGTGCCGCAGGACGTTATGCGCATGGGGTCCGCGGCGGCCGATTGTGTGGCCCGTGCCGTGGCGCGTGGTGTCTGGGAAGCATCAGACATTGCCGCGCCGTCCTTCCGCGCAGGCTTTCGTTAACCTGCCGATAAAACCGCCTGATGTATGTGATGTTTGCGGGGCTTCCGTTTCGTCGCATCAACCCCTATAAACCACGCAATTATTGAGATTAAAAATGCGAGGTGACCCATGGCCGGTCATTCCAAATGGGCCAATATCCAACACCGTAAGGGACGTCAGGATAAACTGCGGTCCAAATTATTTTCGAAGCTGTCAAAAGAGATTACGGTTGCCGCGAAAATGGGCGATCCTGATCCGGACAAGAACCCACGCTTGCGGTTGGCGGTGCGCGAAGCAAAATCCCAATCCATGCCGAAGGACAATATCGACCGCGCGATTAAAAAATCCCAGGCGGGCGAGGGCGATGATTACGAGGAAATCCGCTATGAGGGCTATGGTCCGGGCGGCGTTGCTATGATCGTCGAAGCACTGACCGATAACCGGAACCGCACCGCCTCGACTGTGCGCTCTACCTTTTCAAAAAGCGGCGGTAATCTGGGCGAAACAGGGTCCGTGGGATTTATGTTTGATCGTGTCGGCCAGATTCTGTACCCGGCCGGTGCCGGCGATGCTGATACGGTGTTTGAGGCCGCCATTGAAGCGGGTGCTGAAGATGTAGAAAGCGACGGGGAAAGCGGACACATGATCTATTGTGCTGCGACCGATCTGAACGATGTCTCTACCGCGTTGGAGGCTGCATTGGGAGAGGCGGAAAGTGCCAAACTTGCCTGGCGTCCACAAAACACCAATCCGGTAGATGTGGACCAGGCGAAATCCCTGATGAAACTGATTGATGCACTGGAAGATGATGACGATGTGCAAAACGTTACGTCGAACGCCGAAATGTCGGACGATGTCATCGCCGCTCTCGGTGAATAAAAGACAGCTACACTGATGATCTGCTTTGAGGCTCTTGGCCGTTGGTCAAGAGCCGGATTATGAAGATCGACTCTTTATCTTATTATTGAAATCCGGTGATGGCTATTCCGGCACAATAGTCTTTTGGGCTTTGCGATTTGTTCTTCAGCAACATATTCGATAATAGTCCCACCAGCGGAAATATCCCGTCCGGCTCCTTGCACGGTGCTCAGTCAGATAAGATAACTAAGGCTGTGAGAGTGGCAACGGCTTTCATTAATGTCTCCTTTTTCATATGGACACAACAGACCATACGATACGTTCATTAAGAGGGCGACATGCCGCGCAGTCTCTCACTGCGGCGTCTCAGCAGTTCTAGAGTTGTCAGCAATATAATTGACAACACTACCAGAATCGTTGCCACCGCAAGGATCGTTGGTGAAATCTGTTCGCGAATGCCGGAATACATCTGACGCGGGATGGTTCTATGCTCCGGTCCGGCCAGAAACAGCACTGCGACCACTTCATCAAATGAAGTGATGAAGGCAAACAACCCGCCGGAGACCACACCCGGCAATATCAGCGGCATCTGGATTTTCCAGAATGTTCTGGCCGGTCCAGCACCCATGGAGGCACCCGCACGGACAAGGCTCTTGTCAAACCCGACCAGTGTTGCCGTTACGGTGATAATCACAAACGGCGTGCCAAGTGCGGCATGAGCCAGAATGACACCGGCATATGTCTGTGCCAGTATCCATGAGCTGGCGTCAGGGTTGCCGTTGAACCAGCTGTCTGGATTGAAGTTGATCGAATAGAAATAAAACATCCCCGCCGCAGTGACGACCAGCGGCACGATGAGCGGGGAAATCAGCAATGACATAATTGCGCCACGCGCGGGCATTTCTGACCGTGACAGGCCGATCGCAGCCAGTGTACCCAGCGTCACAGCGATCAATGTCGAGAAAAACCCGATGAAAAAGCTGTTGCGCATCGCACGGATCCACTGCGCATTTTCCCAGGCGTCGGTATAAAAACTGGGCGGGGCAGTGTGGAAGGGAGACAGGGCCTTCCAGAACCAGTCAAAAAAGATACCCCAGCCTGATGCCTGCGTCGGGTCCGCCATGCCGTTGGTCAGGATATCGCGGTACCAGCGCATGGAATAGGCATCGCCGTCAAAGGCCAGCATACCGTCCGTAAAGCTGAAATACGGCTCTGCATTAAAGCTGAGCGGTGCAATGACCAGAATCGGCGTGATCAGAAAGATAAAGATCAGTGCGCAGATCGTCAGAAAAACATAGTGCCAGATACGCTGGCCCGTCGTTGTGTAGGGGGGCAAAGACGACATGGCTGCTTATCCTAACTTCATATTGTCGATGCCCACGATCTTATCGTAGAGCCAGTAGAGGATCAGAACCAGGACCAGCAATATCCCGCCCAATGCGGCCGCAAGCGACCAGTTGAGGGATTTTTGCATGTGATAGGCGATAAAGTTCGAAATCAGCTGTCCATCCTGTCCACCGACAAGGGCAGGTGTGATGTAATAGCCGATGGCGAGAATAAAGACGAGCAGGCCACCGGCACCGATGCCGGGTATTGTCGCCGGGAAATAGACTCTCCAGAATGCTGTCCAGTTGGTGGCCCCGAGGCTTTTTGCGGCGCGGACATGACTGGGCGGTATCGCCTTCATCACAGAATAGATTGGCAGGATCATGAATGGCAGCAGGATATGCGTCATCGCGATGATTGTGCCGGTCATATTATAAATCATGCTGAAGCGTTGATCATCGGACGTGATTCCAACCCAGACAAACAGATCGTTCAGCACACCGGCGCTTTGCAGCATGGCAATCCAGGCTGTTGTCCGCACCAGTAGAGATGTCCAGAACGGCAACAGGACAAAGATCATCAGCAGGTTTGCTTTTCGTGACGGCAAATGCGCCAGCAGGTAGGCGACCGGAAAGCCGAGCAGAATACAGGCCAGCATCACGCCGCCGGATACAAGTATCGTTTTCAGGAACAGCGACACGTAAATCTGCCGGTCTTCGGGCTGATCGGTAAAACTGCCATCGGCGAGATATTTTTTATCAACAGCGGCGGCATAATAGGCGGGTGTAATCGTCTTTGAGGCGATTTTCATTGCCCGCCAGTAATTGATATCTTTCCATTTCTTGTCGGTTTTGTGCAGTTCCGCAAGGAACGGGGCCTCCATTTTGGCGGCTTTCCGAGTGGTCTTTTTAAACAGGGAAATCGCGCCTGAGACTTCGCGGTTGACCCGGGTGCCGACCTTTGTCGGCAGAGAACGATCAATGGCTCTGGCGCTGATCAGATCGGCGACAAGGGCTGCTGCCATATCTTCCGTTGGTTCGCTGTTTGCGTCCCATTCACTGAGAACGACGGTTGTTTCAGGCATGATCGACGAAAAGGTATCGTCTTTAACCCCTTGAACCAGGAGAAGTAATATCGGAATGGCGAAGCTGGCAAGAATAAATAAAAGCAGCGGCGCAACAAGCAGAAACGCGCGGCGGCGACTGACCGCCAATGCCTGGCGCAGCTTTTTCTTAAGCGGTGTTCCGTCAGCTGCAAGCAGGGCACCGGATGCGGTGCTGTTATGCGCTGTACCGGTTTGTAGAGTAACGTCAGCCATGCAAAACGCCGATAAATTGAATAAAGAAAAAGGCTGCCTCTTATCAAAAGAGACAGCCTGTGTATGAAATTAGCTTGCGAGCCAGGCGTTGAAACGCTCGTTCAGCTCGTCCTGGTTATCCGCCCAGAATTCAAAGCCGTTCGCGATAGCGTTCATGAAGTTCGCCGGTGCGGTCGGCATATGCGGACCCATGGCAAGATTAGGATCGGAGTTATAGGATCCGACCAGTGGTGCGGAGGATTTACGGGCAGGGCCGTAGGAAATCCATGCAGCCTGATCCGCCAGGCGTTGTGTATCCGTTGAGAAAGCCAGGAAGTCCAGAGCGGCTTGCTTGTTCGGTGCGCCTTTGGGGATAACCCAGAGGTCAACGTCAAAGACCTGACCGTCCCACACGATTTCAAACGGCTTACCTTCGGATGCCATCGCGTTGAAGATACGTCCGTTATAGGCGGTGGTCATTTTTACTTCGCCGTCAGCCAGAAGTTGCGGAGGCTGTGCGCCGGCTTCCCACCACACAACATCGTCCTTGATGCTGTCCAGTTTTGCGAATGCGCGATCGACACCTTCAGAGGTGCTGAGAACGTCATACACATCGGCAGCGGCTACACCATCGGCAACCAGAGCCATCTCAAGGTTGGCTTTCGGAGATTTACGCAGGCCGCGCTTGCCCGGGAATTTCTTGGTATCAAAGAAATCGATCATCGAACGCGGACGGTCGAATGCGTTATATTTTGATCCGTCATAGGCATAGATCGTGGACCAGACGATGTTTGCAACCGCACAATCGTGCAGTGCAAGACCGATAAAGTCTTCCGTCGCAGGTGTTCCGTCAGGAGCAGCCGGCAGAGCGGAGTGATCGATTTCTTCCAGCAGGCCCTCATCACAGCCGCGGATGGCATCGGACAGTTCAACGTCAACGATGTCCCATGTGACGTTACCGGCTTCAACCTGTGCTTTCACTTCGGCCAGGCCGCCGTTGTAATCCTCGGACACGATCTTGTTGCCGGTCTTGGACATCCATGGCTTGTGATACGCCTCAACCTGGGACTTGGTGTATGCGCCGCCCCAGGATACGACGGTAATCGTATCTGCTGCGTAGGCTGTGCCCGTCAGGGCAATGCCGCTGGATGCGGCGAGCAGGATTGCTCTTTTCATAGTCTTTCTCCCTAAAGTGCCGTGTTACCGGCTGTCGTCATCACCCGCCGCAATAGCGAGAGTCTCTATGCCGCGTCCAATGCGCGGCAATCCTCGGTCAGCCATCCGACAGAGCAGGTCTCTCCGACGTTCAGAGCTGCATGATCCGAGGAATTCGGTACTTTTACAATAAATTCGTCATGCCCGGCTACCGCCATGCGGCAACGAATGTGATCGCCGAGGTAAATCAGCTCAAGTACTTTGCCCTCAAGCCGATTCGGGGCATCGGCGCTTAGCAGGACCCGTTCAGGCCGGATGGACAGCATCGTATTGCCGTTTTGCCCGCAATTGACAGCCAGTGCCTGTACCTTGTCGCCGCTATCGATTGTCACATGCGCAACGCCGTCCGATACGGTGTCCACATTGGCGCGCAGCTTGTTGTTTTCACCGATAAAAGACGCAACGAAAGCGTTTTCCGGTTTTTCGTACAGAACCGAGGGTGCGGCAAGCTGCTGAATCACACCATCATCGAATACGGCAATACGGTCCGACATGGTGAGCGCTTCGGATTGGTCGTGGGTCACGTAGACAACAGTGACACCAAGACGTTCGTGCAGGTGCTTGATCTCATATTGCATATGTTCGCGCAGCTGTTTGTCGAGCGCGCCCAGCGGCTCGTCCATCAGAACCAGCTCCGGCTCAAAAACCAAAGCCCGCGCAAGTGCAACCCGTTGCTGTTGTCCGCCGGACAGTTGCGATGGCCTGCGATCCCCGAATTCGCCCATCTGTACCATATCAAGGGCTTTTGCGACCTTTTCACGGGTCACGGCTTTGCTCATCTTACGGACCTGTAACGGAAAGGCGAGATTTTCCGCAACGGTCATATGCGGGAAGAGGGCGTAATTCTGAAACACCATCCCGATGCCGCGTTTATGCGGCGGGATATTGTTGATCGGCTTGCCACCCAGTCTGATCTCTCCGTGAGTCGATGTTTCAAACCCGGCAAGCATCATAAGGCAGGTGGTCTTGCCCGAACCCGACGGGCCGAGCATTGTAAGGAACTCGCCTTTCGCAATGGAAAGGTTCAGGTTTTTGACGACAAGCGTTTCGCCGTCATAACTTTTCTGTACCTGATCGAAAACGACGAAGTCGTCTGTGCCATTCGTTCCGGTCATCAGGTCTCCAAGTCTAAGTATCAGATTTATCTCTGTCGGAGACAAACATGTGAAAGGCGTCTGCGCAAGTGGCAAGCGCGACCTATTTGCATGACGTTGCGGCATAATTCCGGCCTGCGGCTTTTCAGCAGGCTGCCGGACTATTTTCGTACAAGGGACCGTATCAGCGGTCCGGTCTGAACGCCTTGCCCAGACAGGCCGGCGTGTCCGAGCGACGGCTGGCGAGGGAGATCAGGACAAGTGCGGCAATCGTTGCGACATAAGGTGCCATCGATAGAAACTGTGACGGAATATCAATGTTTAAAGTCTCGCGGTAATCTCCCGCCTGATCAAAGGCGGCGAAGATCAACGCACCGAAAACGACCCGCAGCGGTTTCCAGCTGGCAAACACCACCAGTGCCAGAGCGATCCAGCCCCGGCCGGCCGTCATATTTTCCGCCCAGAGCGGTGCAAGTGCAGTACGGTCACCTTCGCCAATACGGCTGGTACGTGCGTTTAAAGCTTCAATAGGGCCTTTAATAGTACGGATAAATACATATGCAATGATAAAAGTAATTATTAGCATAAAGCCAATAGCCAGCCCAATTTTCCAGCGCTGGCTGTAAAGTTCTCGTAAGAAATGGCTTGGCGTTCTTGAAAGATAAACAACGCCCGCTACATGCCCTTGAAAAACCACAGGCATGGTAACAAAGACGCGAATGCCAGTGCTTCTGCTTATGGTGTAAATTGGAGGTGGTGGGTTGTTTGATATTCGTTGCCTGATAATGCTGGCATATTTTCCTTTAAGTGCTGTTTTTACTTCTTCCACATGTGCAAGTGATTGTCCTATATCACTGCGACCAGCAATAATAACACCATTTGGATCAAGCACCCTAAA
>CALFWP010000020.1 GCA_937927905.1 uncultured Neomegalonema sp. | reverse complement strand
AGGCGCGGCACAGGTGACATCTTTTGCAAGATCAGCGCCTTCGATGCCGTTCCACCCCCGTGCCCGCCTGATCAGCGCCTCCGTATCAAACACACCGTCCTGATTGTAAGCGAGTGTGACATGCGGCATGCCAAGGTCGCGTATGGCCCGTGTCAGGCGTCTTGTATCAACGCCTCCGATTCCGATCCGGCCTGCTGACGACATCCAATCCTGTAGGGGTTCTGTTGCCCGCCAGTTAGATGGCGCGGTCGGATCACTGCGTGTCACCATACCGAGGGCGACAGGGCGGCCGGTTTCCTGGTCTTCCGGTGTGACACCGGTGTTTCCGATATGCGGGAAAGTAAACGCAACGATCTGTCCGGCATAGGACGGGTCGGTCATGATCTCCTGATATCCGGTCATTGCGGTGTTAAAGCAAAGCTCTCCAACCGCCTCACCCGTGGCACCGAACCCTTTGCCGAAAAACAATGTCCCGTCCGCGAGTGCAAGGCAGGCGGTAGGCCGTGTCGAGTTCATCACACCGGACTTGCCCTGTGCGCTGATTGAGGTATCAGAAGGTGTCATGAGCTGTCTCCGTTGCCCGTAACGGGCTTCACGGAGGTGTCTAGGATTTTAGGCTCTTAAACGTCAAGTGTCAGACTGGATGGTATCAATGCGCACGATAATTAATACGGCCATGAAAACGGCTATGAAAGATAAGGATGCGGTGCGTTTGTCAACGCTGCGGCTTGTCAATGCGGCTATCAAAGAGCGTGATATTTCAAAGCGTGGCGGGACCAGCGATGCCAGTGACGGTATCGAAGATGCGGAAATCATGACTTTGCTCGGAAAAATGATCAAACAACGCGAAGATTCCGCTGCGCAATACGAAAATGGCGGAAGATTGGAGCTTGCAGAGCGAGAGCGTGCGGAGATTTCCATCATCCGGGAGTTTTTGCCGGAGCCGATGTCAAAGGCTGATGCGGAGCGCGCGATTGACGAGACAATCGCCAAACTCAACGCGACCTCTTTGAAAGACATGGGCGGAGTCATGAATGCGCTTAAGGCGGATTATGTTGGCCGGTTGGATTTCGGTTCAGTGGGAAAGATGGTAAAAGAAAAGCTATCAGGAATTTAATAGCTTAAAAATTTCAATTCACTGGCGGATTACGGGCTTGGCAGGACGGTAATCCGGAATGTTCCGTCGGTGGGACTGGAATACAAGGCCGGTTCGTTTGCATTGCTAATGTCCAGTCTGAGCCGCACATCCAATCCGCGTATTGGTGTTGTAGCCAGATCAGCAGGAGAAACCGTAAACGTACTGCGCCATACGCCGCGGTTAATGCTGTCTCTTGTGCGCGTATTCAAAACATCAATAAAACTGCCGCCGCTGGTTTCTAGCCGGCTTTCTAATGTCTGTATCTCGACCGTTGCGCCGGTGACTGCGCCATAGGTCCGGTAGGAACAGATTGTCCGGAGAAACAAAAAAATACGCGTTTGCGGCTCAACACCTGTTCCTTCAAATGAAGTTGGGTCTATTGTGACTGTTAAATCATCTCCGGACAAAGATGCGCTGTGCGATTGACCTGGCAGAGTAGTTGTGACCCTGCGGGTTACATTATTGAACAAATTGCCCGGATTCAGATTTACATCCACATTTTCATAGCAAAAAAGTTGAATTGTAGAACCTAAACTTACAGAAACATCTGTTGTTGATGAATAGGCAATGCTGTTGCCGGCAAAAACAAACAACAACAAACTGAATAAATATTCGGGTATTTTATGCATTGGATTTTGCGCCTTTGCCCCTCATAACATCTTAATTATGCTACATTAAATTAAAAATATAATTAAGTTCGTTGAATGTTTAATTACTTCAGTTGCTGGGCGTAAATTACGGATTTCCGATTACAGTAATACGGAAAGTGCCGTCTGTGGTGCTGGAATAGGAACCGGCGCCTGCGATGTTGGTGACATCAAACCTCAAGCGCACATCTATACCGCGGGACCCGGGAGCGCTTGCCACAGGTCCGGACAAGTCAAAACTCCTACGCCATGCGCCTCCGGTTTCATTGTCGCGCACTCTGAATTGTATTATTCTCAATGAAGATCCGTCCGGACCTTCCAATATGCGCTGAAGGCCGTCGATACGAACCCGCGCGCCGGTTGCGCCCCCGAATATGCGGTAGGAACAAATAGACTCCATATCAAGGTTGATGCGGGTCCGCGGTCTGAAAAAACCACGGTTCCAGAAATCGTCTCCGGCACCGAGAGTAAATTCATTTCCTGTCAATGCCGCATCACCGTTCAAATCCGGAAATGATCCCGGGGTGCTTCTTTGCAAGGCACCTGCAATTGCCTCCGACGTTAGTTTAACATTAACTTTATCATAGCAATAGAGAGCAAGAATGGAACGGATACCGATGGAGATGTCGGCAGTTTGCGCCGATGCATGGTGCGCGTTTGCGAAAACACTTGCAGCCAGAGCGAACGCAATAAGATACTTTTGCTGTGTGCGCATCTTGCATCCCGATCGTAATTGCCCCTGATCTGCAAGAATAACATTTTAGCTTAAATGTTGAATTAATGCGGTTAAATACATCCTTTGTATATTTTTTCGGATTATGAGCCGGCACGTTTCCGCTTTGTTACAGCAGACGTTGATTCACTTTTTCCTTGTTTTCAGCGATTGTTGTGAAAATTATGCAGGATCGTAAAAAAACCGCAAAGCGGCGGTGTTCGAGTTGGGAGAATACATAATGAAAAAGAAGTTCAACATAGCGATCGCATCAACACTTGCCGTGATGCTGGGCGGCGTTGAGGCGTGGGCGGTTGAATGGAACGTTTCCGTTTGGGGAAAGCGCCGCGCTTTTACCGAGCATGTTGAAAAACTTGCCGAGCTGGTGTCTGAAAAAACCGGCGGTGAGTTCACGATGAATGTCTCATACGGAGGCTTGTCCAAGAACAAGGAGAAT
This sequence comes from uncultured Neomegalonema sp., assembly GCA_937927905.1. Classification (GTDB taxonomy): domain Bacteria; phylum Pseudomonadota; class Alphaproteobacteria; order Rhodobacterales; family Rhodobacteraceae; genus JAHDDY01. The sequence goes on along the minus strand of CALFWP010000020.1, from coordinate 562 downwards.
CTTGACGGTATTTCCATCGGTGCGTTTGAGATGGCGCAGTTCTGTGCCGGATATCACCGCGATAAGAACCCGACAATTACCGTTCTTGAGCTGCCTTTCCTTGGCGTTTCTAACCTCGAGGAAGAGGTTGCGGTCAGCCACGCGGTCTACAATCACCCTGCTGTTCAAAAAGATTTGGCGCGCTGGAATGCAAAGCTGCTGATGACTTCACCGATGCCGCAATACAATGTTGCCGGTGTCGGGGATCTGCCGCGTGACCTTGACGGATTTGACGGTATGCGCATTCGCGCCACCGGCGGTCTGGGCAAGGCGTTTACGACGGTTGGTGCAACACCGACGTCCGTAACAGCGACCGAAGCCTACACCGCACTGGAATCCGGCGTTGTTGACTCTGTTGCGTTTGCACAGCACGCGCATTTGTCTTTCCGCACGATTGATGTGGCAAAGTGGTGGACGGAAAATCTGAATCCCGGCACCGTGAATTGCCCTGTTGTGGTCAATACGGATGCTTATGAAGCCCTTAGCGAAGAGCATCGTGCTGCGCTGGACAGCTCGATTGATG
>CALFWP010000019.1 GCA_937927905.1 uncultured Neomegalonema sp. | reverse complement strand
GGCCGGAGCCTTCGGCGCGCATATTTCGCCGGTTCATGCCATGGTGCTCGGCATGATCCCTGATTGCGATGTGGAGAATGTGCGCTCGGCGGGGAATGCCGCCGGTACCGGTGCGCGCATTGCACTGCTGAATGCGGGATCACGCAAGAAGATCGAGTCGGTTGTCCGCGAGGTGCATAAGATTGAAACGGCGGTTGAGCCGAAGTTTCAGGAGCATTTTATCGAAGCCATGGCCGTGCCCCACAAAACCGCCCCATATCCGCTGTTAAGAGAAAAAGTCCGCTTGCCGGATACGGCACCGGCACAGCCGCCTTCGGGCGGTGATGATGGCGGACGGCGCAGGCGGCGGCGCGCAAGAGCCTGAGACTTTTCCGGTAGGAGTGGAGATCAATATGTTCAGAGTGTTTGGCGGGGCGGTCGCAGTGTTTCTGGTCACGGGATGCGCTACACCCGAACAGAAAGAAGCACCGTTAACCGGAACCGTCAGCCTGTCCGCCGGTCCCTGTCTCGGGCTGTGTCCGGTCTATACGATGACGGTGGGAACCGACGACCGGTATGAACTGGTCGCGGGTCCGAATACGATTAAGGAAGGGCGCTCAACCGGGGGCTTGCCGGTCGGTGCGTTCCGGCGGGCGCTGGATATTCTTGATATCTATGATTTCCGTGCCCTACGCAGGGGCTATGTCTCGAACATCCCGGAGGGCTGCCCCGACAGCGTCTCCGGAACGCCGACGCTGACCGTGGAGCGGGACAGTGGCTCTGATCGTAAGACTGTCACTTACGAAGTCGGATGCCTCGGTTTTCCTGAAAAAGACAGCCTTGATCAGATGATCAACGACCTCTACCGCAATTTCCGTATCAATGACCTTGTTGCAGTGGGGGAGCCGCCGAAAGCCGAGGATAACAATCAGGCCACATTCTGAGGTGCAGTGAAGTCAATCTGTACCTTCATGGCTTTCGAGCGATCCGAGGCGAGGGTGAAAGCGTCGTTTGCATCCTCCAAAGTGTAGGTTTCCGTTATCAGCGGGGCGGGGTCAATCAGACCCTTTTGCATCATTTCAACCGCCAGCGGAAATTCCTCATGAAATCGGAAAGACCCGCGTAATTCCAACTCTTTTGCAACGATTGTATTGAGCGGCAGGGTTATATCTCCGCCGAGGCCAAGTTGTACGATAATAGCGCGCGAGCGCAGCGCGACCAAGGCTCCGACCAGGGCCGGTTCTGCCCCTGATGCCTCGAACAACGTATCGAAATGCCCCTTGCCGGTGCTGTACCGGTCCAGCCCGTCGGGTTCTGCGGTCAGGTCTATCGTCCGATCCGCACCGAATTGACGGGCGTATTCAAGCGGCTGAGCTGCAATATCGGCGGCGATGATCTCTGCGGCCCCGGCGCGGCGCGCGGTCAGGACGCTCAAAGCGCCGATGGGACCGCTGCCGGTGATCAGCACGCGCTTACCGGTCAGGGCTCCGGCGCGCTTTGTACCATGCAGGCAAACCGCGAGCGGTTCTGCCAGCGCGGTCATATCGGGTGAAAGGCCCTCAGCACGAACGCACTGCGCGGCATCCGCAATCAGGCTTTCCGAAAAAGCGCCCTGTATGTGAGGAAAAGGCATCGCACTGCCGTAAAAGGCCATGTTGGTGCAATGGTTCTGCAACCCTCTCAGACAGTATTCACAGGCATTGCACGGGCGCGAGGGGCTGACCGCAACCGCATCGCCGACGGACAATCCGGTTACATCATGTCCCAGAGCCGAGATATGACCGCTGACTTCATGACCGAGGATCATGGGTTCCTTCAGCCGGATCGCGCCGAAACCGCCATGGTTGAAGTAATGCAAATCGGAGCCGCAAATCCCTCCGCGCGCAATTCTAACGGCGACTTGCCCCGGTCCGGGTTCCTGTTCGGGGCGGGGTTCGATCCGTAAATCTTTTGCTGCATGGATCACAAGGGCGCGCATGGCGTTGGACCTTTTATAACAGAATATGCCATAGACACACCGGAACTTTCACAATGCAAGTCCGGAGTGTGCTGATGTCTCTTTCCCTGTTCGATCTGAGCGGCCGCCGTGCGCTGATTACGGGATCATCACAAGGGATCGGCTTTGCTCTGGCCAAGGGCCTGGCCGGAGCCGGGGCTTCGGTTGTGCTGAATGGCCGTAATGAGGGAAAACTGGCCCGTGCCGCCGGAGAGTTGCGTGCAACAGGAGCAGTGGTCGGGGTTTCAGCCTTTGATGTGACGGAACACGGCGCGGCGGCGTCTGCTGTTGAGCGTATCGAAAGTGACATCGGGCCTATAGATATTCTCGTTAACAACGCCGGAATGCAACACCGCGCATCGCTGGAAGATTTTCCGGCGGCGGATTTCGAGCGGCTGATGCTGACCAATGTGAACAGCGTGTTCAATGTCGGACAAGCGGTTGCAAGGCGGATGTTGCCGCGCGGCAAAGGTAAGATCATCAATATTTGTTCGGTCATGACGATGCTGGCCCGCCCGGGTGTTGCGCCTTACACAGCCTCAAAGGGAGCGGTGGCCAATCTGACCAAAGGCATGGCAACCGATTGGGCACCTCACGGCCTGAACGTCAACGGTATTGCGCCAGGATATTTTAAGACGGAACTGACCGATGCACTGGTCAAAGATGCGGAGTTTTCCGGCTGGTTGGAAAAGCGCACACCAGCCGGACGCTGGGGTACGGTTGATGAGCTGGTCGGTGCGGCAATCTATCTTGCCTCGGACGCCTCAAGCTTCGTCAATGGGCATGTGCTGTATGTCGATGGTGGCATGACCGCCTGCGTTTAACAATACATAGCTGCATGATCCGGACAGACGTCATGTGAAAGGGAAACTGTCCGTCCGCGTTTCGGGGTCCGGTTTTGTTTATTGCAGCATCGGGATTGCGTATGTGGGCCTGATTCCGTTGGCGTCCAGATACGGGTTAAAGGCATCGCGGCGTATCAGGCCGTCCGCATCGAGCAAATCTTCGGCTGCAAGCCCTCCGGCGACAAACATTGAATCGTATCCGTGAGTCATACCGCCAAGAATATCCGTTGCGGGGCCGTCCCCGATAACCAGGATCCGGTTTTTTGCGATATCACGTCCTGTCAGGGTTTTTAAACGTGCGATGGCAAGTGCGTAAATCGGCGCATGGGGTTTGCCGTAAAGATAGGTCTCGCCCCCTGCCGCCGCATAGCTTTCGGCAATGGCACCGGCGCAATAAAGGCGGGACGTGCCCCGGTCCACAATCACATCAGGGTTTGCACAGACCATGGGCAAAGAGAGCGCAATGCCGATACGGATACGATCAGCGTAGTGATCCGGTGTTTCAAAGCTGTCATCATCCAGGCCGGAGCAAAGGATAAAATCGGCATCCTCCAACGGAACGCGCTCAATGTCGAAATCCGCAAAAAGATCATCGTCACGCGGCGGTCCGATATGATGGCACTTTGCGCCAAAATTACCTGTACGAATCCCTTCGATGGTCGCATCACCGGATGTGACAATCAGATCATGCGTGTCATCAGGCCCGCCCATACGCTGAAGTTGTCTGGCCGTTGAAAATGCCGGACGCGGTGCATTGGTCAAAAGAGCAACAATCCCACCACCGGCACGATATCCGCGCAACGCGGATATTGCTTTATCATAGGGCGTGACACCGTTATGATAGCATCCCCATAGATCACATAGCACCGCATCATACTGGTCCCCGACATCCACGATGCTGGTTATAATTTCTGTCATACCGGATTTACTTTCGGGGCATCGGGTTGTTTCGGTCACAGAAGCGGCGTTACGTTGCGAGCATCAGCTGATGCCGCGCCGATTCACCAGATCATTGTAATCTGTTGCAACCTGTCTTGTCAGATCGCCGACTTCGTAAGTACGCTCTCCGATTGCCGAAACCGGCGTCACTTCGGCGGCGGTCCCGCAAAGGAAGCATTGCTCGAAACCGTCCAGTTCATCCGGCATAATATACCGCTCGCTGACCGGTATCTGACGGTCCTTGAGCAGCTGTATGACTGTGCGCCGCGTGATGCCGTCCAGGAAACAATCCGGCATTGGTGTATGAACCGCACCGTCCTTGACAAAAAAGATATTCGCGCCGGTGGCCTCGGCAACATACCCGCGGTGATCAAGCATCAGGGCATCGGTAAAGCCCTTTGCTTCGGCGGCATGCTTGGAAAGGGTACAGATCATATATAGGCCGGCGGCCTTGGCTTGGAACGGGGCCGTATCCGGAGCAGGGCGGCGCCACTCCGCAATATCCAACCTTATACCCTTCATGGAATCTGCACCAAACATCGCAGGCCATGGCCAAATCGCAATCGCAACGTGAATTTTGGTGTGCTGGGCCGAAACCGCCATCATCTCCGATCCGCGCCAGGCGACCGGACGCACATATGCGTTATCATGACCGGATGCGGCGAGAGTTTCTTTTTTAGCGCTTTCAATTTCATCAATTGTATAAGGGATTTTGAAACCGAGAATTTTCGCGGAATTAAAAAAGCGTTCGGTATGTTCGCGGCTTTTGAAGATTTCACCACTATAGGCCCGCTCTCCCTCAAAAACCGAACTGGCATAATGCAGTCCGTGAGAAAGAACATGGACTTTTGCATCCCGCCAGTTAATGAGTTCGCCATTGAACCAGATTTGGCCGTCACGATCGTCAAACGGAATGATTTCCATGTCCCTAAATCCGTATATGCGGTTTCAAACTTGCGCGCGGAACGTGTCCCGGGTGCTTTTTGTTGCGCTAGGCGTATCCTTCGGGTATATTTATGTCAACATCGCTGACATAATTTGTGATCCGGGCCTGACATGACTGCACCTGAGATGTCTTCTTCTGTGGCCCGGGATGCTGCGATGCTGAACGAATCTATGTTGCGTGCCGGTGCAGAGCTCATGTTTTTCGGGTATCGCTCTTTTACACAGGACCCTGATAAAATCCTGGCTGAACGTGATTATGGCCGTGCCCACCACCGCGCCTTACACTTTATCGGACGACAACCCGGGTTGAGTGTTGCCGGATTACTGGACATTCTTGGTGTTACAAAGCAGTCTCTTGCCCGGGTCTTGAAACCGCTTATAGATGATGGTTTCGTTGAACAGCGGGTGGGTGAAAGCGACCGTCGGCAACGGCTTTTGTTTCTGACGGAGGACGGTCAGGCGTTTGAAGAGCGTTTGTCCGCCCCGCAGCGCGCACGCCTAGCCCGTGCATTCAATCAGGCCGGTCCTGAGGCCGTCGAAGGATTCCGCTCTGTACTGGAGTTGATGATGGATGATGAACAGCGCGCACAAGCCAGTGCCGTCATCGGTGAAGCGAGATTACCATGAGAGATGCGCCTCATATCCTGGTCGTCGATGACGATTCCCGCATACGCGGTTTGCTGAAAAAATATTTGTCAAACAACGGGTATAATGTCAGCGAAGCGCGGGATGCCGATCATGCCCGGCGTCTGCTTGGCGGGCTGACTTTCGATTTACTGGTCGTTGATGTGATGATGCCGGGCGAAGACGGGTTCTCGCTTACAAAGGCTATTCGTCAGACTATGCATACGCCCGTAATATTGCTGACTGCACGAAGTGAAGCGGAAGACCGTATTGAGGGATTGGAAGTAGGGGCGGATGATTATCTCCCGAAACCCTTTGAACCGCGTGAGCTTTTGCTCAGAATTTCCGCTATATTACGGCGTTCCGCTGACCCGATTGAAGAAACGGCTGTGGTTGCACCGCCGAAGACCCTTTCGCTGGGGCTTTGCCGCTATGATATGACGCGTGGGGAATTATGGCGGGGGGAGGAACTGATCCGCCTGACGACTGCAGAATCCGCGATGATGAGGCTTATGGCAAGAGAGGCGGGTGTTGCGGTCTCGCGTGCGGCTCTTTTGGCTGAGGTTGGCGGTAATGAAGAACCGAGCGCCCAGGAACGCGCAATTGACGTTCAGGTGACGCGGCTGCGTCGTAAAATCGAGGAAAACCCTCGTGTTCCCCGCTATTTACAGACGGTACGAGGTGCCGGATATATGCTTGCACCAGACTGATTATAATTAATCTTATTTGTAGAAATCAGCAAATTTTTCAACTTAAAAAAGAAAATGTAGTATTTTTATTTCCATAAGATGTATGATCGCTTATGAGGTTGTTCTGGGGCGATCAAGGAATAGTCTTGTGCTTGAGAGATTAAAATCAAATCCAGCATTAAAAGCCTATGCGTTGCCTGCTTTTCTTGTATTTTTATTGATTGTTTTAATTCTAACAGCCGGATGGCTGAACAACCTGAGAGTGTTTGCGTTTCCGTTGGGGACTTTTTCTGTCGTGATTATTATTCCGTTAATTTTGGTTGCTATAGCGTGGTGTCTTCCTCGCAGGACTGAAAAAGATACGGAAGATCAATGAATCCCTTAAAATCATTTAAAGAAGGGTCTCTTGCCCAACTTGGCATTATTTTGGGTGGAGTTATCGTTTGTGCTGTTTTTGGGGCTATTCTGACAGGAATGGGCGTCTCTATAGTGTGGCTTTCGCTTGTGTTTATCATTGCAGGGCTTGTCATAATACCACTGACGGGACGGGCAGCGACCGTTATTTCACCTCTGAGCGCCGGAACGGTTTTAAGTGTCGAGGCCCTGTCCGCCTTTGGTCTGTTTGGTATTGTAGGCAGCATCTTTGCATTCGGGCATGATGGCTCAGCGGTTATGATCGGACTGGCGTTGGGGTTTTTACTGTGCCTGGCATGCATTGCTCCGCAGTTAAGCAGTATGAATGCACGCTCAATGCCGGAGTTTTTCAGCCTGCGTTACGGTAACGGTATTCTTCGTTTCATGTGTCTTATGATTATCTGCGCTGTATCTGTCCTGTTTCTGGGTGCGCAATTGCTGGCGGTCGGATTGGTGGCGGAGCAGGTTCTGGGCTTTGCATCGGCAGGCGGAATTCTAATCGGTGCGATTGCTATTATCGGCATCTCGCTGCCATTGAAAAAATTCATGATCAGTTATTCGCAGATTATTTTATCTGCCACCGTACTTTTCGCCATTCTTCTGATTTGTGCATGGATACTGGCCGGTATGACCGGAATTGTTGTTCCGCATGTCGCCTATGGTGGTTTGATTGAGGATATTGCGGATACCGAACATCGTCTGAATGTCGCTGCCACATTCGGTGAGCCGGGGCAGGTGATCGGGTACGGCGGAATGATCTGCCTTGCCTTTTCGCTTGCTGCAGGAGCGGCTGTGATGCCGCATTTGCTGTCACGGGTGACGGTCGAGAAGTTTCCGGAACAGTCGCGTTTGGTTCTTCAGCGGGGTGTGTGCCTGTTTGTGATTGTTGCCACAGCATTGCCGGCTTTGGGTGTTGCTGCACGGTTCGGATTTTTGTCTTTTTCCGCTCAGGCGCAGAATATGCTGACGCTTGATGCATTGCCGGAGGCTTTGCGGGCGGGAATAGTGATTTGCGGCGCTACCGGTGAGGCAATTCAGGCTGCATGTCTGGAGTATGGGTATACATCTGCATTTCCTGCCGGAGCGGTCAGCGTTAACCCACAATCTGTTTTGTTGGCCCTGCCGTCATTGTCCGATGCGCCCGGCTGGATTATTGCGATTTTAAGTGTTGTCGTTCTTTTTACGGCTGCCACAGCCGGAGGAGGGGCCGCACATACATTTGCTTACGCCTTCTGCTATAATGCGTTTTCACGGAACATGCCGGAAAATATACCTCTTGTTGCGACAGCCGTGACGATGACTGGAGCGGTTTTTGCCGCTGCATCCGGGGTTGGCTTGATTGAACTGGCGGCCTGGGCTTATGCTATGGCGGCCGGATCTATTGCTGCTCCTCTGGTTCTTGGGCTTTGGTGGAAGCGTACAAACGCAATCGGTGCCTTATGCGGAATGAGTGCCGGTTTTGTCCTGACTGCGCTTTATATCATCGGGTCTTACTGGGGCTTTGATTTTGTGGCAGGCAGTGGGGATGAATGGCGCTGGTTCGGCTTTACATCCTATGCGTCGGGATTTTTCGGCCTCATTGCGTCCGCTTGCGTGACGGTATCCGCATCATTGCTTGGCCCGAAGCCGAGGCCGTCACAGATTGCTTGCCTCAGACCGGTCATGTCCTCGTCCATGGCTATAGCAAGTCCCGAATAACAGGGATCAGTGGCAGATCGGCGGCGGGCATCGGGTAATCACCAAGCCTTTCAGGTTTGACCCATTTCAGTGTTTGCCCTTCCCTTGGCTGGGCAATCCCCTCCCATTTTCGACATACCCACAGCGGCATCAGGAGATGAAAGTCATCATAGCTGTGGGATGCGAATGTGAGGGGCGCAAGACAGGATGCTTCGGTATTAATTCCGAGTTCTTCGCGCAGTTCACGGATCAGCGCCTGTTCGGGGCGCTCTCCGGCGTCGATTTTTCCGCCCGGAAACTCCCATAGACCCGCCATGGACTTTCCTTTAGGTCTTTGTGCGAGTAAAACCCGCCCATCCGGGTCGATCAGGGCGACGGCGACAACGATGAGTGTTTTCATCGGGTCTCTCTTTTGTTGTTCTGCGGGTGTCAGCTTCGGTAATCGGCATTGATCCGCACATAGGCATAGGTCAGGTCACAGGTCCAGACAGTTGCCTTGCCATCCCCGGTTCCGACATCTGTTGTGACGGTCAGGTTTTGCGCCTTCATATATGCGGCACCATCCTCTTCGCGGTAACTGGCCGCAACCCAGCCTTTTTCGGCAACAAGAATATCCCCGAACCTGATTGTCAGGGCATCACGGTCCGCTTTTTCACCGGATTTGCCAACGGCCATGACAATCCGTCCCCAGTTCGGGTCCTCTCCGGCAAAGGCGGTTTTGACCAAAGGTGAATTTGCAATCGACAGTGCGATACGCTTGGCCGCCGCATCGGTTTCGGCACCGGTGACACGGATTTCGATAAATTTCGAAGCCCCCTCGCCATCGCGCACGACCTGATGCGCGAGGTCACGGAGCAAGCCGTCCAATGCAGCCTTGAAGTCATAAAGGCACGGGTCCGCCGCATCGGTGATCAGGTCATGATCCGCTTTGCGGGTTGCACCCAGTAGCAGAGTATCCGAGGTCGAGGTATCCCCATCGACTGTAACGGCGTTAAAGCTGATGGCGGTGCTGTCCTCCAGCAGCTTTTGAAGAGCAGCTTGTCCGATATTGGCATCGGTGGCGGTAAAGGCCAGCATTGTCGCCATATCGGGCGCGATCATCCCCGATCCTTTCGCCATACCGCTGATGGTGACGGATGCGTTGCCGATTTTACACCGGGCGCTGGCAACCTTGGGATATGTATCTGTGGTCATGATGGCACCGGCGGCTTTTTGCCAGGCATCAGGGCGGAGTGTTGTGCTGAGGCCGGGCAGAACCGCAGTGATTTTGTCGTGCGGCAGGCGCTCGCCTATGACTCCGGTTGAGGCGACAAAAACCCGCTCCGGAGTAATACCCAGCGCTTGAGCGGTATGACCTGCCATGGCTTTGGTGCTGGTCTCACCGGCGGACCCTGTAAAGGCGTTTGAATTGCCTGCATTGGCAACAATTCCGATTGCCTCGCCGGTGTCCGTCAGTCCGGCCAAAGCCCGCTCGCACCAGAGTACCGGTGCGGATCGTGTGGCTGACCTGGTAAAAACACCTGCTAGCGTACTGCCGGCCTCCAGCCGTATCAGCATGACGTCATCGCGTCCGCGGTATTTAACTTCTGCTGCCGCTGCGCCCAGGGTGACACCCGGAACAGGGTGTACCGCAGGTACGGATGCAGGGGCCAGGGGGGAGATATCGCCGGGTTTGCCTTTTATTGCCTCAAGTGCGGCCCGTGCTTCATCGAGTTGCCGCTTCAAATCATCCGGATCGACCATAGGAATGTATGTCCCGTACTTTGTGTTCGGGGGGCAACTTACTCTGCTTTGGCACTTTATGTCACCTGCGGATGGACCTGTACGATGTGCGCTATTGCTGCCTGTTGCGTCTTTCATTGTGCATTTCAGGAAAAACCCTGATCATGTGCGGAAGCTTAAAGAAACTTCTTTGCTTCGCAAACGCAGCATGAAATAAGCGGGCGTCATCAACCGGATTGAACAGGACGATCCGGCAAGCCCTTGGGAAAGGACGATACGATGGCGATCCGCGATGCCCTCACCTTTGACGATGTTTTACTGGTCCCTGCCGAGAGTGCCATTATTCCGGCCGAGGCGGATACACGAACATCGGTTACGAAAAGTATTTCGCTAAATATTCCACTGCTGTCTTCGGCTATGGATACGGTAACCGAGTTTGAAATGGCGATTGCGATGGCACAGGCTGGCGGTATGGGAGTAATCCACCGTAATCTTGATATCGCGGAGCAAGCCAGGCAGGTCGGGCGCGTGAAGCGCTTTGAACAGGGTATTGTCTATAAACCCGTGATGCTCAGACCGGATCAGACGCTTGCGGATGCCCGTGCATTGCAGGCAGAACACGGGATCAGCGGTTTCCCGGTCATTGACACTGACACTGAAAAACTGATCGGGATCCTGACCAATCGCGATATGCGTTTTACCGATGACACCTCAACACCGGTTTCACAGATGATGACCCGGGATAATCTTGCGACCATCCGCGAACCTGTGGACCATGTGGAAGCGAAAAAGCTGTTACAGGCACGCCGGATCGAAAAGCTTCTGGTTGTTGATGGAGAGGGCCGATGCATCGGTCTGATGACAGTCAAGGATATTGAAAAATCACAGCTGAATCCGGTTGCCACAAAAGACGAGTTGGGGCGTCTGCGCGTTGCGGCGGCCTCTACAGTTGGCGATAGCGGATTTGAGCGCTCTGCCGCGCTGATTGATGCCGGTGTGGATCTTCTGGTCATTGACACTGCACACGGCCATTCCCGGTCCGTAAGCGCGGCGGTTGAGGCGATCAAAAAGCATTCCAATTCTGTTCAGGTAGTTGCAGGAAACGTTGCGACCTCCGAAGCGACAAAGGCTCTGATCGGCGCAGGAGCCGATTGCGTGAAGGTCGGGATCGGCCCCGGCTCGATCTGTACCACGCGGATTGTGGCAGGTGTCGGTGTGCCGCAACTGACCGCGATTCTCGATTGTGCGGAGGAGGGCGCAAAATCCGGTGTTCCGGTAATCGCCGATGGCGGTATCAAGTTTTCCGGTGATCTGGCCAAGGCAATCGCTGCCGGTGCCCATTGCGCCATGATCGGCTCGATGCTGGCCGGCGCGGATGAGGCCCCGGGCGAGGTCTTTGTGTATCAGGGCCGCAGCTATAAGGCCTATCGCGGTATGGGCAGCGTCGGTGCTATGGCGCGCGGCTCTGCGGACCGTTATTTCCAAAAAGACGTTCAGGATACGATGAAACTTGTCCCAGAGGGAATCGAGGGACAGGTGCCGTATAAAGGTCCGGTCGGGTCTATCCTGCATCAGCTTGTCGGCGGTTTGCGGGCGGCGATGGGATATACCGGCGCTGAAACGGTGGAGCAGATGCGCACATCCTGTGATTTTGTGAAAATTACAGGTGCGGGACTGCGCGAAAGTCACGCTCATGACGTGACCATCACCCGTGAAAGTCCAAATTACCGTATGGGATCGTAAGCATCAGCTTTCCGGACAAAACAATGAGTATTGATCCCGACGTTCTGGCAAGGCTTGAAGCCCTTACGCTTGAGACATCAGCCCCGTTACTGGTGGTTGATGTGGATGAAGTGCTTGTGGGCCTTGCCGCGCATTTGACGGAGTTTGCCGAAGCACATGGCTTCTCACTCCGTCTTACGTCATATAAACTCGATGGAGCCCTGAAGCGTGCGGACGGAACAGAGGCATCCGAGGAGGAGTTCAAAGAGCTTTTCAAGGCTTTTTTCCAACAGGAAACCAGGCATCAGCGTGTGTATCCGGGTGCCGCCGAAACTTTGCATGCCGTATCCGTACGTGCCCGGATTGTTATCCTGACAAATGTGCCGCCCTATGCGGAGGCGGCGCGAATACAAAATTTGCGGCAACACGGGATCAATTATCCGCTGATTGTGAATCAGGGCGGTAAGGGTAAAGCTTTGGCGTGGTTATCCGAACGGACGTCCGGCCCTGTAGTGTTTATTGACGACTCGCCGGCTCAAATTACTTCAGCGGCGCGAAATGCGCCTTCAGTGGTGCGTTTGCATTATGTCGGCGACGATATGCTTCGCGGTTTTCTCGACACTCTTCCGGATGCGGATTATTCGCCTGAAAGCTGGAATGAGATCGGAACAATCCTGAACGCGATATTTGATCATACCTGCAGCTGATGGGTTGAAACCGCTACCCGGAGTAGATCAATCAGAGATCATTATCCCAATGTGTATGCTGGACGCACGCATCTCCCACTGTTGTCCGGTTCTTAAAACTGACTTATCCGGGGTATGATGATATGGACAGGGTATATTCCAAGCAACAGTTGGAAGATCGCCGTCATCCCTGGCGACGGGATCGGTATAGAGTCCATACCGGAGGGGATTCGTGTTCTGGAAGCAGTCTCACAAAGGTTCGCTTCCGTGGCGGGGCGCGCACCCGGGGATATTGATATGATGATTGTGCGCGAAAACACCGAGGGCGAATACTCATTTATCGTTAGCAGGATGTTCTCCGGCACGGATCGGGAGATTGTGGTTCAGGAAACCGTTATGAGCCTTACCGGTGTGGGCCGCATCCTGAAATACGCCTTCTATCTGGCGGAAAAACGTGGCGGGTATCTGATATCGGCCACGAAATCCAACGGTATTTCAATCACGATGCCCTATTGGGGCGAGCGGGTCGTAGAGGTGGCATCGCAGCATCCCGGCATCAAGGTTGACAAATACCATATCGGCATTCTGACAGCCCAGTTTGTCCTTTATCCGGATTGGTGCGATGTCGTTGTGAGTTCCAATCTGTTTGGCGATACTCTGTGCGACCTTGGTCATACATTCATAGAAATGATCGGGATTGTCCCATCGGGAAATATCAACCCGGAAGGCATATTTCCTTCGCTGTTTGAACCGGTGCATGGCTCCGCACCTGATATTTCCGGGCAGGGCGCCGCAAACCCTGTCGGACAGATCTGGGCCGCAGCAATAATGCTGCAACATCGTGGTGCGCAGCAGGTTGGCGAGTCGATTGTTGCTGCGATTGAATGCGTATTGCCGGAGGAGGCGTTGTGCGCGCCGGACCTTGGCGGGCCCGCCGATACAAAAACATGTGGCGCGGCAATAGCGGACGCCGTTTCGGAGTGCGCTTAGGTGGCGGCGTCTGCTTTTCTCGCGGGATTTGATGTTCAAAGGATCAGGCTGCCTGGAGTGACTATTAACTGCGCAAGTGCAGGAACGGGTCCGCCGGTTTTGCTGTTGCACGGCCATCCACAAACTCATGTGGTCTGGCGCAAGGTTGCGCCGCGCCTGGTCGAAGCAGGGTATCAGATCATTGCCCCCGACCTCAGAGGATATGGCGACAGCGACAAACCCGAAAGTGATCCATCGCATTTTCCGTATTCCAAAAGGGTCATGGCGGCGGATCAGATCGCTTTGATGAAACACTTTGGTCACGAATCGTTTCCGGTTGTAGGTCATGACCGTGGCGGCCGGGTTGCGCATCGCCTTGCGCTTGATTTTCCGGATGCGGTTGAACGGTTGATCGTGCTCGATATTGCACCGACGCTTACGATGTACGCGCAAACCGATCAGGCGTTTGCAACACGTTATTTCTGGTGGTTTTTCCTGATCCAGCCGGATGGATTGCCGGAAAAAATGATTGCTGCGGACCCGGAATATTTTCTGCGCAAGCATATTTCGGGTCAGGTAAAGATCAATGGGTCTGTGGAGGAACGCGTTATTGCGGAATACCTTCGCAGTTACAGAAACCCCGCCACGCTGCATGCCATTTGCGAAGATTACCGGGCGGCGGCCGGCATTGATCTGGAACATGATCTCGCGGATCATGACAATCGCATTACAGCACCGTTATTGGCGCTTTGGGGCGAGCAAAGCGTTGTCGGTGAACTCTATGATGTCCAAGCGACGTGGCAGGAAAAAGCAGATCGCGTAACCGGCGCCGCCCTGCCATGCGGCCACTCAATTCCGGAAGAGGCTCCGGGCGAATTGACGGCACATATTTTGAGGTTTCTGGCTGGCTGAAGAGTACAGGTTAAGTACAACAGGTCCGGGTGTAATCAGGCAATGGCAGTCTTTACGGCGGCACCTGTCGGATGAAATTCGGCTCACAAGCTTTTCCTGCGCAGTATCTTTCCTGCGCAGTATGTCGTGTCGGTTTGTCCTGATCAACGTGTCTGCCACCGGGCAATTCCGCCATGCACCCGGCCTCCATTTATTGTGCCTGTGCAATGCACAAAGGCGTGTATCAAGGACTGTTGTTTACCTTTTTATTTATCTACTGATAGATAGTTGTTGATGGTTTTCCGGCTTTAAAATATAATCGGGTTACGGCTTGAAAACACACAGTAACAAGGAACCGGATATGTCTATATTCACGCACGCGACAGTCGGTACAAATGATCGCGAAAAATCAAAAACTTTTTATGGTGCAGCGCTTAAACCATTGGGCGTCAATTATATCGGCGAGCTTGGTGAGGCGGCATCCATGTATGGTGCGGATTCTCCAGCCTTTATCGTTTTCACACCATCAGACGGGAAACCGGCGTCTTGCGGTAATGGCGGTACGGTCGGATTTGCTGCGCCGACGCGCGCTGCGGTTCGGGAATTTCATGCGGCAGGGCTTGCCAATGGCGGCACGGATGAGGGTGCTCCGGGTCCACGCAGTTTTACACCAACGGCTTATGCGGCATATCTGCGCGATCCGGATGGTAATAAAATCACAGCCTATTGCTTCGCGGATGGTGAATGATACTCAACGAACAGCGCATCTTGCGAAAATATTATGAACAAAGGGCGGGATTATTTCCCGCCCTTTGTTATGATTTCGGCAAATTATCTATACTCCGCGTGTCATAGATATGTAAAATTTCACCCCGGTGTCAGTTGTCGAGGAAACTACGCAGTTTCCGGCTGCGGCTGGGGTGTTTCAGTTTACGCAGGGCCTTGGCCTCGATCTGGCGGATCCTCTCACGGGTCGAAATCAAAGTTTTCCAAAATTACCTTTCATTGATTCAATATTTTCCTCCTTATA
>CALFWP010000018.1 GCA_937927905.1 uncultured Neomegalonema sp. | reverse complement strand
CTGCGGACAAATTGCTCGAAATCGGAAAACCGGTCGCCGAGATGATCCACGCGATCTGTCATTTCCTGTCGGGTATCGCCGAACAGCATTGCCTGTAGTTCATCAAACCGGCTGTCAGGACTTTCATTCGCTGCACCGGCCCTTGGTACAGGCGCTTTCGGTGTTGCCGATGGAAGAGGCGCGCTATTCGGTTGGTTCAACATCTCAGGTTACTCCGCAAAGTCGTCGTGGTTAATCACTTTTGCAGAGGGTGCCCGAATTGATTTACGGAGAGCTTAACAGCGGAAAATTTATTCGAATAGCTGCTATAACAGCCCTGGCGCCCAGGGTTGCGGTTAAGATTTTGTATTTGCTTATTTCCACAGTGTGTTACCCCGCTTGAGATCCAGGCGGGGTAAGCCGCCTTATCCGAGGCTGATGGTTGCTGCGCTTTCGGGCAGTTCCTCATCGAAACAGCGCTGATAGAACTCGGCCACGGTCGAGCGTTCCATTTCGTCACATTTGTTCAGAAAACTCATGCGGAAGGCAAAGGCGGTGTCTTTGAAAATTTCCGTATTCTGCGCCCATGAAATCACTGTCCGCGGTGACATCAGAGTCGACAGCTCACCGTTTACAAATGCCTGACGCGTCAGGTTGGCAATGGTCACCATCTGCTTGAGAGTATGCGGATCGGTTTTCGGGCATTTGGCGGCGATGATTTTCACTTCCTGCTCATGGGGCAGGTAATTGAGCGTTACCACCAGAGACCATCGGTCCATTTGGCCCTGGTTGATCTGCTGTGTGCCGTGGTAAAGGCCGGTGGTGTCGCCGAGTCCGACGGTATTGGCCGTTGCAAAAAGACGAAAATTCGGATTCGGGCGAATGACTTTGTTCTGGTCAAGCAGGGTCAGCTTCCCCTCGACCTCAAGCACACGCTGAATCACGAACATCACATCAGGACGTCCGGCGTCGTATTCGTCAAAAACCAGTGCAACAGGGTTTTGCAATGCCCATGGCAGAACACCCTCGTTGAATTTCGTAACCTGCTGACCGTTTTCAAGCACAATAGCGTCTTTACCGATCAGGTCGATACGGCTGATATGGCTGTCGAGGTTGACGCGGACACACGGCCAATTGAGTCGAGCGGCGACCTGTTCAATATGAGTGGATTTACCGGTGCCGTGATAACCCTGAATCATCACCCGCCGGTTATGGGAAAATCCGGCCAGGATCGCCAGCGTGGTCTCGTGGTCGAACACATAGCTGTCATCAAGGTCCGGCGCATGGACATTCGGCGCGGAAAACGCGGCTACTTTCATATCCGAGTCGATGCCGAAAGTCTCGCGAACCGAAAGCTCGGTGTCTGGCGCGACCGGCATCGCGTTGAAATCCGTTCCGTCTGGCATGGGAGTCCTCAATGTATCGGTTTGTGCGCAGTCATGGCGCAGCAGGCGCGTGCCCGCAAGGGGCGGGAGCAAAAAAGTATAGGGCCGGAAACGTGCAGGGCGAATTTTCCGTATGCGTAAAGTTCAACGTTTGAAGCTGGCGCTCTTTTTAATGTGACTCCAGGCGGCAACAACCTTTTGCAGGCGGTCTTCTTCGCTGCGGTCGCCGCCGTTCATATCCGGATGCAGTTCTTTCACGAGTGTCTTGTAGCGCTCGCGGATTTCCTCCGGCGTGGCCATGATATCAAGGTCCAGGGCTTCCAGCGCTTTGACATCGGCTTTCGGCAGCAAACGGCGGCGGGCGCGTTTTGCATCATTGCTGAGCGATTCGCCCGGATTGATCGTTGCATTTTCTCCGAGGACTTCATGAGGATCGGTATACCCGAACCGCTCCCAGGCTTTGCCTTCCGCATGCGGTTGTGATGTGGTCCCTTTCGGGCGGCCTGCGCCTTTCATTTCCCAGGTCGGACGGTCCCAGCGGCGGTCCTTTTCCCGTGCTTTTTCGATCTGGTCGGGACTCATGCCCGCATAATAATCCCAGCTCTTGTTATATTCGCGAATATGTTTGGCGCAAAACCATCTGTATTCATTGAGTAAATCCGGAGATTTCGGAGCGCGGTGATCACCCTTTTCCTCGCAGTCGGGCCACTCGCATCTGCGTTGTGAATGTTCAAAATTACCGGTAAAGCCGCGCTTGCGCGCGCGTTTCTTCTTATCTGCGCCAACGCTGATATCGCCCAGGATTGCTTTCCAGTCGTCGTCCAAACCACTCACTCCAAATCAATGGTGCCGGTTTTCCACCGCTTGTTACCGCCATGTCGGGGCCTGTCCCGATGACCATAAAGGCCGCATGTCACGATAAGATTTTCAATATGACGTTTTCCGTGCAAAAGGCCAAGGTGTCAGTAGCGCGCGGGAGGTAAAAATGACGGCAATAGCACACTTAATGCGACAGAAACTGGAGGCATCGCTGTCTCCTGAACGGTTAGAGATTGTTGATGACAGTGAAAGTCACCGCGGGCATGGCGGTTACCGCGAGGGGGGTGAAAGTCATTTTAATATGGAAATTGTCTCACAGGCTTTCAGTGGTGTGTCCCGTGTCGGACGGCAGCGTATGGTTTTCGAGGTTCTGAAAGATGAACTGGCCGGTCCGGTTCATGCGCTGTCTTTGCGGTGCCTTGCGCCTGGTGAATGATAAAAGGTAAAAATTGACAGTTTTTTCGTACAATTATTTTACGCTTCAGGTTCTATAAACATCGAGGATTATTATGGTTCGTATCGTTACAGCTGCTTTGATGGTGCTCTCTTTATCCGGTTGTATTATTGGCACGGCGGCCAGTATTGCGACCGATGTTGTTGTCGGGACAGCCAGCATTGCTACGGATGTTGTTGTCGGAACCGTTGACATCACGACGGATGTTGTCGGGACGGCTGTGGATGTGGTGACGCCCGGTGGCGGGGAAGAAACAGAAAACGAGGGTTGATACCGGCTGTTTCCGGGCCGGATGCGGGCGTGTTAGCCGGTTTTTAAAGGGCGGTGTGTTAGGCTGTGTGGACGAATTGCCTCACCGTGCTTGAAAGGGATTCCAGCGCGCGTTTCTTGATGATTCATAGGACATCAATGAATGAACAGGAAACCGTCGATGTCCACAAAGATGAATGAAGATGACTGGAAGGTCGCTCT